>JBDSFV010000085.1:0-5571 GCA_039919355.1 Luteimonas sp.
CGATCTGGCGCGGCATCGAGAAGCGCACGCCCTGCAGCGTCAGCGGACCCGATGCGGGGCCTTCCGCCTGCCGCCACGTCAGCGTGGTGCCGGCCGGCAACCGCGCGACGATCTGCGCCAGCAGGAAATCGCGACCGCCGAAGCTCGTCAACAGCCACCACAGGAACAGCACCAGTCCCAGCGCCAGCGCCAGCGAACCCAGTGCCGAGCGCAGGGCAATGCGCCGCGTCAGCGCACGTCGTGCGGCGTTGCGTGCGGCGCGTTGTTCCGGTGTCAGCGGCACCCGCCTCACGACATGCCTCTCATAGATCCGCACCGATGTTGAGGTGCAGGGTGAACGCGGAATCCGGATCGTCCAGCCCACGCGCGATGTCGACCCGGACCGGTCCCACCGGCGAGCGCCAGCGCACGCCGATGCCGACGCCGGTATGCCAGTCGGGCACGCGGCCGTCGAATGCGCTGCCGCTGTCGACGAACACCGCCGCGCCCCATTGCGGGCTGAAGTAGTGCTCGAACTCGGTGCTGGCGGTGATCACGTTCTTGGCACCGAGCCCGAAGCGGCCGATGCGCGGCCCGACCTCACGGTAGTTGTAGCCGCGGATGCTGCGGTCGCCGCCGGCGTAGAAACGCAGGCTGGGCGGGATTTCGACCAATGCGTCGGTGAAGGTGTGGCCGAGTTCGCCGCGCAGGATCAGGCGATCGCGTGCACCGAGGCCGCGGAACCAGCTCGCGCGCGCATGCAGCTGCGCGAAGTTGGCATCGGAGCCGGCGCCTTCGACGCCGCCGCGCAGTTGCAGCGATGCACCGAGGCCGTCGCGCGGATACAGGCGGTCGTCGGCGTCGATGTACTCGCCGCGCAGCGACGGATAGGTGAACGTCGCGTAGCGATGGCCCGGGTTGTCGATGTCGCCGGTGTAGGCCCAGCGCTCGCGCAGCGCATGCAGCGATGCGATGGCGGTGAGATGGGTATTGATCTCGCCGCTGCGGCTGGCGACGAACTCGATCCGGCGCGTGTCGATGTAATCGGTCTGCTCATCGGCGGCCTGCAGGCTCGCGGTATACCAGCCGTCGAGCCACGCGAATGCCGGGATGCGGTATTGCAGTGTCAGCGTCTTGCGACGCTCGGCGTAGTCGATCTGCGCCAGCGCCTTGTGTCCGCGCGCGTTGAGGTAGCGCCGCTCCACGCCCAGGCGCACGCCGCCGCCGCTGTCGGTGCCGTAGCTGACGCCGGCGGTGTAGATGCTGCGCCTGGCCGGCGTCAGCGTGACCTGCACCGGCACGCGGCGGTCGACCGCATGTTCCGGTTGCGGCTCGATGTCGATGCGGCTGAAGTAGTCCAGCGCCACCAGCGACTTGCGCAGACGGTCGAGCTTGCCCTGGTGGTAATAGCTGCCCTCGTCCCAGTACCGCAGCTTGTCGAGCAGCTGCTCGCGGATGATGTGGTTCGGCACCTGCGCGAAAGTGACGCGACCCATGTCGTAGCGTTGGCCGCTGTCCCACACCAGGTCGATGTCGGCGGCATTCTCGGCGCGGGTGACCTCGACCTTGCGGCTGTCGAAATCGGCATCGAAGTAGCCACGCTCGGCGAGGCGCCGGCTGATCCGCGCCTTGCTCGCCTCGTATGGCGCGTGCTCGAACACCGCACCGGGCTTTGGCACAAACGCGCCGAGTTCCTGCTTCAGGTAACGATCGTGCCCGCCTTCGCCGGTGATCGCGATATGCGCGCCGCGCACCCGCACCGGCTCGCCGGGCACAACCGTGATCGTCACCGCCGTGGTGTTTACGCCACGCGTGCGCTGCACGTCGATCTGCGGCGAGTAGTAGCCGAACGGCTCCAGCGCCTCGCGGGTCTCGGCCTCGGCCTCGCGCACCAGGTAGGCGAGGCGGCGGCCGGACACGTCCTTGCCGAGCGCATCGACCAGCGACAGCGAGACGCGGACATTCCCGGTCATGGCCTCGTCGAGGCCGTGGATGTCGACGGCGGTGACCGTGGCCGCATGCGTGGAGATCGTCGCGGCGAGACACAGGGCTGCGGCGGCGAGCAGGCGGGGGACTGGGCGCATCGGGGGAGGATACCTGCGGCGCGTCAAAAAAGTTTAACGCTCGCCCGGCTCGTCATTCCCGCGAAGGCGGGAATCCATGCCTTTGCTCGTCATTCCTGCGAAAGCAGGAATCCAGTGACTTTACTGTTGCTTTAAGAGCTTCCATTCGCTGCGCGGCCGGAACGCTTTCCGAGCCGCTTCAAACCGACAGATGCTCGATCGCGGCGACGCTGCCGAGGCGGTCGGCGAGGCGCTGCAGCAGCGCGAGACGGTTGTTGCGCACCGCCGCATCATCGACGTTGACCATCACGCCGTCGAAGAACGCATCGACCTGCGGCCGCAGCCGTGCGAGGCGACCGAGCACGGCGATGTAGTCACGTTGCTTCAGCGCGTCGCCGGTGTCGGCGATCGCCTGCGCGACCGCGTCGGCAAGGTCCTGCTCCGCGCCGGGCGTCAGCAACGTCGCATCGATGTCTGTTGGAATTGCGCCATCGACTTTTTTCAGGATGTTGCGGATGCGCTTGTGGGCTGCGGCCAGTGCTTCGGCTTCAGGGAGCCTGGCGAATTCGCCGATGGCCTTGAGGCGGCGGTTGAAATCCAGCAACGACACAGGGTCCATCGCCTTGACAGCTTCGAACTGCTGCGGTGTAACGCCACGCTCGCCAAAATAGCCTCGTAGCCGCTCGTAAACGAAAGCAATGATTGCAAGCGCATCGATAGCCAAAAAATCTTCGCCGGAGAACGGAATTGGCTGCGCTTTGCGGGCATCACGAACAAGGTAGTACAGGTCTACATCCAGGCCGCCTTCAAGGAGCGTACGGGCGAGACCGACAGCCGCTCTGCGAAGAGCAAACGGATCTTTGTTGCCGGAAGGTTGTAGTCCCGCGGCAAACCCACCTGCCAGCGTATCCAGTCGCTCGGCAATCGCCAGCACCTGGCCCAGCTTGGAAGGTGCGATAGCATCGCCAGCAAACCGCGGCATGTAGGCTTCGTCGATCGCCGTGGCAACTTCGGCCGGTTCGTTCGCCAGCGCAGCGTAATAACGCCCGGCAATGCCCTGCAGTTCCGGACACTCGTTGACCAGCCGCGACTGCAGGTCGGCCTTCGACAGCTCGGCCGCACGGCGTGCGCGTTTCGGATCGACACCGACTTCCGCAGCAATCGTCTCGGCCAGCGCGGCGACGCGCGCGACCTTGTCGGCGACGGTGCCGAGCTTGGTTTGGTATGTCACCGTTTTCAGACCTGCGTTCATCGAAGCCAGGCCCTGCTTCAGATCCTCGTCGAAGAAGAACTTCGCATCGCTGAAACGCGGGCGGATCACGCGCTCGTAGCCCTTGCGGACCTCGGCGACGTCCTTCGACTCGATGTTGGCGATGCCGACGAAGCGTTCGATCAGGCGGCCGTCGTTGTCGAGCACCGGGAAGAACTTCTGGTGGGTCTCCATCGTGGCGATCAGCGCTTCCTGCGGCACCGCCAGGAATTCACGCCCGAAGCCGCACAGCACCGCGCTCGGCCATTCGACCAGGCAATTCACCTGTTCGAGGTTGTCGGCGTCGATGCGGGCGCTGCCTCCGGCAGCGTCGGCCGCCTGCGTGACTTCGCGCACGATGCGTTCGCGGCGTTCGTCCGGATCGACCAGGACCTTGGCGCCGCGCAACGCGTCGACATAGTCGCCCGGCGTGCCGATCCATACCTGCTTGTCGTGCAGGAAGCGATGGCCGCGACTGTTGCGACCGGCGCGCACGCCGAGTACCTCGCCTTCGACCACGTCGGTGCCGAGCAACGCGACCAGCCAGTGCACCGGCCGCGCAAACGCATAATCGTGGTCGCCCCAGCGCATCGGCTTGGGGATCGGCATCGCCGCGATCGCTTCGCGCACGATCTCGGGCAGCAGGTCCGCGGTGCGCGCTCCCGCTCGGGTTGCGCGATGGACGAAGCGCTCGCCCTTGTTGTCCGTGGTCCGCTCGAGTTGCGTCCAGTCGACGCCGGCCTTCTGCGCGAAACCCTGCAGTGCCCGGGTCGGCTGGCCGTCGGCATCGAGCGCGATGTTGAGATAGGGGCCGAACACCTCCGACTGCTGTTCGGGCTGTTCGGCGGCGACGCCCGGCAACAGCACGGCGAGCCGGCGCGGTGAATACAGCGGCTTGGCTTCGCCGCGATCCAGCGCGATGCCGCGCTTCACCAAGCCGTCAATGACGCCGTCGAACAACGTCTGCGCCAGGCCCGGCAGCGCCTTGACCGGCAGCTCTTCGGTGCCGAGTTCGACCAGCAGCAGTTTCATCTCGCTCATGGTGTTTCGCCGCCTTGCGGTCCGTAGAACAGCACCCAAGTGCTGAAGTCTTCGCTGAAATTCTCGAAGCGGTGCTCGATGCCGGCGGGCGCGAACAGCACCTCACCGGCGATGAAATCCTGTCGTTCGCCGGCGCAGACGAATTCGCCGCGTCCGGCGATCACCACGTACACCTCGTCGCGCGCGTGCGCAGTCTGCATGTCGCGGCCGAACGGTTTGTAGACCTCGATCTCGAGGCTGCCATGCTGGAACAGCAAGCAGAACCGCATCCCCTGCGGATCGTCGGCCAGCGCTTGCAACGCGGCATCGGGAGTCAGGCGCTGCGGGGTCATGCCGGTGCGCGCTTCAACCCCGGGGAACCGAGCTTCTCGCGCTGCGCGCAATAGCTTTCGGCCACCGCCTGCGACAGCTTGCGAACGCGCAGGATGTAGCGCTGGCGTTCGGTGACGCTGATCGCGCGGCGCGCGTCGAGCAGGTTGAAGCAGTGCGAAGCCTTGCAGACCTGGTCGTGGGCCGGCAGCGGCAGCCCGAGCGCGACCAGTTGGATCGCCTCGGCTTCGCAGGCGTCGAAGCGGTGGAACAGCTCGGCGACATCGGCATGCTCGAAGTTGTATGCCGACTGCTCGACCTCGTTCTGGTGGTAGACGTCGCGGTAGGTGACCGTGCCCTGCGGAGCATGCGCCCAGACGATGTCGAACACGTCGTCGACGTTCTGCAGGTACATGCACAGGCGCTCGAGGCCGTAGGTGATCTCGCCGAGCACCGGCCTGCACTCCAGGCCGCCGGCCTGCTGGAAGTAGGTGAACTGGGTCACCTCCATGCCGTTCAACCACACCTCCCAGCCCAGGCCCCAGGCGCCGAGCGTCGGCGATTCCCAGTTGTCCTCGACGAAGCGCAGGTCGTGCACCAGCGGATCGATGCCGAGCGCCGCCAGCGAGCCGAGGTAGAGCTCCTGGAGGTTGTCGGGATTGGGCTTCATCACCACCTGGTACTGGTAGTAATGCTGCAGGCGGTTCGGGTTCTCGCCGTAGCGGCCGTCGCCGGGCCGGCGCGACGGCTGCACGTAGGCAGCGGCCCACGGCTCGGGGCCGAGCGCGCGCAGGAAGGTGGCCGGGTGGAAGGTGCCGGCACCGACCTCGATGTCGAGCGGCTGGATCAGCACGCAGCCCTGGGCCGCCCAGTAGGCGTTGAGGGTCTGGATCAATCCTTGAAAGGTGGGGCCTGTCATCGGAATTTATT
>JBDSFV010000086.1:0-8606 GCA_039919355.1 Luteimonas sp.
CGCGCGGCAATCACTCAATGTCTTCCGCATGAAACTGCTCGGCGCAGAGGTTATCCCCGTCACCGGCGGCTCGCGCACGCTGAAGGACGCGCTCAACGAGGCGATCCGCGATTGGGTGACGAATGTCCGCACGACGTACTACATCATCGGCACCGTCGCGGGGATGCACCCGTACCCGATGATCGTGCGCGATTTTCAGGCGATCATCGGGCAGGAGGCGCGCGCGCAGCTGCTCGCACAGGCGGGTAGGCTGCCGGATGTCGTCACCGCTTGCGTCGGTGGCGGCAGCAATGCGATCTGCCTCTTCCACGCCTTCCTCAATGACCGCGAGGTGCGCATCGTCGGCGCCGAGGCGGCGGGCGAGGGCATCGCCACCGGCCATCACGCAGCGTCGCTGGTGGCAGGCCGTCCCGGCGTGCTGCACGGCAACCGCACCTACGTGCTGTGCGACGACGATGGCCAGATCATCGAGACGCATTCGATCTCGGCCGGCCTCGACTACCCGGGCGTCGGCCCCGAGCATGCGTTCCTCAAGGACACCGGTCGCGCGGAATACGTTGGCATCACCGACGACGAGGCGCTGGCCGCGTTCCACCAGCTGGCACGCACCGAAGGCATCCTCGCCGCGCTCGAATCCAGCCATGCCATCGCGCAGGCGGTGAAGCTCGCGCGCGGACTGCCGCAGGACGCGATCGTGCTGTGCAACCTGTCCGGCCGCGGCGACAAGGACGTGCACACCATCGCCGCGCGCGAAGGGTTGTCACTTTGATGCTTTTTGGTCCCCTCCCCTTCAAGGGGAGGGCCAGGGTGGGGATGGGTTTCGCGCGCGGGGAATGCCGCTTCGAGAGTCCAACCCATCCCCATCCCAACCTTCCCCTTGAAGGGGAAGGAGCAGATCGTCGGCTATCGAACAGCATGAACCGCATCGACACCCGCTTCGCCCAACTCAAGGCATCAGGTCGCAAGGCGCTTGTGCCGTTCATCACCGCCGGCGACCCGTCGCTGGACGCCACCGTGCCGGTGATGCACGCGTTGGCCGGCGCCGGCGCCGACGTGATCGAACTCGGCGTGCCGTTCTCCGATCCGATGGCCGATGGCCCGACCATCCAGCGCAGCTCCGAGCGCGCGCTGGCGCGCGGTGCCGGGTTGTCCTATGTGTTCGACTGCGTGCGGCGATTCCGGGACATCGACGCGCAGACGCCGGTCGTGCTGATGGGTTATCTCAACCCGGTCGAGATCCGCGGCAGCGAACGCTTCGCCACTTACGCGATTGCCGCCGGCGTCGACGGCGTGTTGCTGGTCGACCTGCCGCCGGAAGAAGCGGATGACTTCCGTGTCGCATTCGCCGCGCATGGACTGGCGCTGATCCTGCTCGCCGCGCCGACCACCACCGACGAGCGCCTCGCGTTGCTGTGCGATGGCGCGCAGGGCTACCTGTACTACGTGAGTTTCGCCGGCGTTACTGGCGCCGACCGGCTCGATGCCGGTGCCGCCGGCGAGCGGCTGCGCGCGATCCGTGCGCGCAGCCCTGTGCCGGTCGTGGCCGGGTTCGGCATCAAGGATGCGGCCTCGGCGGGCGCGATGGCGGTCGACGCCGACGGTGTCGTCGTCGGCAGCGCCCTGGTCGCGGCACTGGCCGACGCCACGCATGCCGCGGATGCCGCGGCGCGGGCTTCCGGTTTCCTCGCGCCGCTGCGGGTCGCGCTGAACGGCGACAGCCGGGCGCTGCGGTAAACTCCATGCCGGCTGGCGAGGGCATCGTGCAAGCACGACTGCCATGCCCAGCGCCGAAATCTTCCCAGTACGAGGTGCCGTCCCGGTGAGTTGGCTGAAGAAACTGATGCCTGCACGCATCCGCACCGAGGCGGCCGCGGGCAGGAAACGCAGCGTGCCTGAGGGACTGTGGGAGAAATGCGACCGCTGCGGCGCGGTGCTGTACCGGCCCGAGCTCGAGGAGAACCTCGAGGTCTGCCCGAAGTGCAGCCACCACATGCCGATCCGTGCGCGCGTGCGGCTGACGGCCTTCCTCGATGCCGGCAGCACCAGCGAGATCGGCGCCGAACTCGGGCCGACCGACGTGCTCAAGTTCAAGGACCAGAAGAAGTACTCCGAGCGGATCAAGGCCGCGCAGAAGTCCACCGGCGAACGCGACGCCCTGATTGCGATGCAGGGCACGCTGAAAGGCCAGGCGCTGGTCGCGTGCGCGTTCGATTTCGCCTTCATGGGCGGCTCGATGGGGTCGGTGGTCGGCGAGCGTTTTGCCCGCGCTGCCGAGACCGCGCTCGCGATCTGTTCCCCGCTGGTGTGCTTCTCCGCGACCGGCGGCGCGCGCATGCAGGAAAGCCTGTTCTCGCTGATGCAGATGGCCAAGACCGCGGCCGCGCTCGGGCGCCTGCGCGCGGCGGGATTGCCGTACATCTCGGTGATGACCCATCCCACCACCGGTGGCGTTTCAGCATCGCTGGCGATGCTGGGCGACATCAACATGGCCGAGCCCGAGGCGCTGATCGGCTTCGCCGGCCCGCGCGTGATCGAGCAGACCGTGCGCGAGACGCTGCCGGAAGGTTTCCAGCGATCGGAATTCCTGGTCGAGCACGGCGCGATCGACCAGATCTGCGACCGCCGCGAACTGCGCGACCGCATCGCCGACCTGCTGGCACTGCTGATGAAGCAGCCACAGCCGCAAAACGACGCCGAAGTCGTCGTTTGAGCCGCACGCCATGACCCGGAAATACTTCGGCACCGATGGCATCCGCGGCCGGGTCGGTGAGGGCGCGATCTCGGCGGACTTCGTGCTGCGCCTGGGCAACGCCTATGGCCATGCGCTGAAGCAGCTCGCCGGGAGCGGGCGCGAATGGCGCAAGCCGATGGTGATCATCGGCAAGGACACGCGCATCTCCAATTACATGTTCGAGGCTGCGCTCGAGGCCGGGCTGGTCGCCGCCGGCGTCGACGTGCAGCTGATGGGGCCGATGCCGACGCCTGCGGTCGCGCACCTGACGCGCTCGCTGCGCGCCGATGGCGGCATCGTGATCTCGGCCTCGCACAACCCGCATTACGACAACGGCATCAAGTTCTTCTCGGCGCACGGCGAAAAGCTCGCCGACGCCGCCGAGCTGGCGATCGAGGCCGCGCTCGAGCAGCCGTTCCGCACCGTCCCGTCGGAGCAGCTCGGCAAGGCCGTGCGCACCCGCGATGCGCTCGGGCGTTATGTCGAGGCCTGCAAGAATTCGGTGCCGAAGGGTTTCGACCTCGGCGGCATGCGCATCGCGATGGATTGCGCCAACGGCGCCACCTACCAGCTGGGGCCGCTGGTGCTGCGCGAGCTCGGAGCGCGTGTCGATGCCATCGGCGTCGATCCGAACGGCGTCAACATCAACGACGGCGTCGGTTCGACCCATCCGGAAAACCTCGTGGCGCACCTGCGCGCGATCGACGCCGACCTCGGCATCGCGTTCGATGGCGACGGCGACCGGGTGCTGTTCGTCGACGGCGATGGCGCGGTGTGCGATGGCGACGACCTGCTGTACGTGCTGGCGACGGACTGGCAGCAAAGCGGTCGCCTCCGCGGCCCGGTGGTCGGCACGTTGATGAGCAACTATGGTTTCGAGCGCGCGCTGGGCGAACGTGGCATCGGTTTCGTCCGCGCCAGGGTCGGCGACCGTCACGTGCACCAGGCGCTGCTGCAACACGACGGCGTGCTCGGCGGCGAAGCCTCGGGCCACCTGCTGTGCCTGGACCGCGCCAATACCGGCGATGGCATCGTCAGTGCGCTGCAGGTGCTGGAAGTCCTGCGCCGTCGCGGCACCAAGTTGCGCGATGCGTTGCAGGGCATGCGGCGGGTGCCGCAGGAGACCGTCAACGTGCGCTATGCCAACGGCGCGAAACCAGCCGAAGCGGCGAGCGTGCAGGCCGCACTGGCCGACGCGCAGCGCGCGGTGCAAGGTCGCGGCCGCGCGTTCCTGCGCCCGTCCGGTACCGAACCGGTGGTGCGGGTCACGGTGGAAGCCGATGACGCCACCCTGATGCAGGCGACGCTCGATACCTTGGCCGAAGCGGTGCGCACGGCGGCCCAGTGATTTGCCTCTTCCCCTGCCTTGGCAGAGGGAGGAGCCCGAAGTTCAGGATTCGCGAATGAGCAGCATCCAGATTCCGACCCTCGACATCCGTCGCTTCGAAGCTGACCGCGAAGCCTTCGTCGCCGAACTCGGCGCCGCCTACAGGGAGTGGGGCTTCGCCGGCATTCGCGGCCACGATATTCCCCAGGATCTGATCGACGGCGCCTACGACGTGTTCCAGCGCTTCTTCGCGCTGCCGGACGAGGTCAAGCGCAGGTACCACGTACCCGACAGCGGCGGTGCGCGTGGCTACACGCCGTTCATGGTCGAGACCGCGAAGGACTCGCAATACCCCGACCTCAAGGAGTTCTGGCATATCGGCCGCGAGATCCCGCGCGACTCGAAATACGCCGGGGTCATGCCGCCGAACCTGTGGCCGCAAGAAATCCCGGGCTTCCGCGAATTCGGCTACGGCCTGTACGCCGCGCTCGATGCGCTCGGTTCGAAAGTGCTGTCGGCGCTGGCGCTGCATATCGGCCTGCCCAAAGACTGGTTCGCCGACAAGACGAACAGCGGCAACTCGATCCTGCGTCCGATCCACTATCCCCCGATCACCACGCCCGCAACTTCTACCGAGCAACTCCCGAACGTGCGCGCCGGCGCGCACGAGGACATCAACCTGATCACGCTGCTGGTCGGCGCCAGTGCCGCCGGGCTGGAAGTGAAATCGCGCAAGGGCGCATGGGTGCCGTTCACGGCGGAAGCAGACACGATCGTGGTCAACATCGGCGACATGCTGCAGCGGCTGACTAACCACGTGTATCCGTCGACCACGCACCGCGTGGTCAACCCGCCCGGGAAGGACGCACGCAAGCCGCGCTACTCGACGCCGTTCTTCCTGCATCCCAACCCGGATTTCCTGATCGACGTCCTGCCCTCCACGATCACCATGGACAATCCGAGCCGCTATCCCGAACCGATCACCGCGCAGGGTTATCTCGAAGAGCGGCTGCGCGAGATCAAGCTCAAGTAGAGCGGAGCTCTGCTCCGCTGCCGCGTTCCCGCAGCCGGGCAGAGCTCGGCACTACGAACCACGTCTCAGCGCCATCCAGGTGATCCTGCGTACCCATCCCTCCACTGCCGCCGGTTCATTCGCGTCGGTCGCGCTGTCCTGGTTCGCCCCACTGTTCCCCCGACACGGTCGGGCATGCGGGATTCCAGCGGGGCTGCGATAGACTGCGCGCTTTCGCAGGATGGACTTGCCGATGCGTCGTCGGATCGTGGTCGGGAACTGGAAGCTGCACGGCGACCGTGCGTTCGCGCGCGGCCTGCTGGATGCGCTCACCGCCGAGGCCGCGCCCGCCGGAGTGGAACTGGTGGTGCTGCCGCCGCTGCCGTACCTGGGCGAGCTGATCGACCGCTATCGCACGATCGCATTCGGTGCCCAGGACGTCAGCGCCAACGAGAAGGGCGCCTACACGGGTGAGGTCTCGGCCTCGATGCTGGCTGATGTCGGCGCGAAGTACGGCCTCGTCGGCCATTCCGAACGCCGCCAGTACCACCACGAGAGCAGCGAACTGGTCGCGCGCAAGTTCCTCGCCGCGCGCCATGCCGGCCTGGCCCCGATCCTGTGCGTGGGCGAAACCCTGCACCAGCGCGAGGCCGGGCAGACCGAATACTGCATCGAGCACCAGCTGCAGCCACTGTTCGACCTCGGTGGGGCGGAGGTGCTCGAGGGCGCTGTCGTCGCCTACGAGCCGGTCTGGGCGATCGGCACCGGCCGTACTGCCAGTCCGGAGCAGGCGCAGGCGGTGCATGCCTTCATCCGTGGCGAAGTCGCCGCGCGCGATGCTAAAATTGCTGGCTCGCTGCCGATCCTGTATGGCGGCAGCTGCAAACCCGACAACGCCGCCTCGCTGTTCGCACAGCCGGATGTCGATGGCGGCCTGATCGGCGGAGCATCCCTGATAGCCGTGGATTTCCTCGCCATTGCCGCCGCGGCGGCACCCTAGAGAAGCGGCCTTCAAAGAGAATTACCCAATGTTGTTGTTGATCCTCAATGTCGTCTACGTGTTGCTCGCGATCGCGATGATCGCGTTGATCCTGATGCAGCGCGGCGCCGGGGCGCAGGCGGGCTCGGGCTTCGGTGCCGGTGCCTCCGCCACCGTGTTCGGTTCGCGCGGCGCCTCCAACTTCCTGTCCAAGAGCACCAAGTGGCTGGCGACCACGTTCTTCGCGATCAGCCTGTTCATGGCGTGGTACGCGACCCACAGCGCGGCCCCCGGCCCGGCCCGGCAGGATCTGGGCGTGATGGCGCAGGTGCCGGCCGCACCCGCGCCGGCTCCGGCCCCGGGCGGCGCGACAGTCCCGAGCGCGCCGGTGCAGCAGCCGGCGATGCCCGCATCGACCGTGCCGAGCGCGCCTGTGCAGCAGCAACCCGCACCCATACAGACACCGCCGGCGCCGCAGCCAGGGCCGCAAGCGCCAACCCAGCCCGCTTCGGGTGGTTGACGCAAGCAGTTAAAATCAGCTTCAACATCCGGCGAGGAACGTCGGGCGATGGCCAGGATGGCCGCAAGTTTTGCCCAGGTGGCGGAATTGGTAGACGCACTACCTTGAGGTGGTAGCGGCTTAGGTCGTAGGGGTTCGAGTCCCCTCTTGGGCACCATTCATGCGACTCCTTGGCAAGGCCCGCACTGGCTGTGTGGACTTTGCCAAGGGAAAGCCTGCTCCGGACAGGGTGTCCGGGTCGCGGTCGGGAAGACCAAACGAGGACGCGCGTGCTGGCCGAATACCTGCCGACCCTGCTGTTCCTGATCGTCGCCACCGGCATCGGGGTCGCCCTGATCGTCATCGGCAACGTCCTCGGTCCCAAGCGCCCGAGCGCCGAGAAACTCTCGCCCTACGAATGCGGCTTCGCACCGTTCGAGGACGCGCGCATGCAGTTCGACGTGCGCTATTACCTGGTCGCGATCCTGTTCATCGTGTTCGACCTCGAGATCGCGTTCATCTTCCCGTGGGCGCTGGTGTTCCGCGAACTCGGCGTGTTCGGCCTGGTCGAGATGGGCGTGTTCCTGGCCTTGCTGGTGATCGGCTTCGCCTACGTCTGGAAGAAGGGAGCGCTGGAATGGGAGTGATCAAGACCATCGGCGGCCTGATGAACAACCCGTTGCCGGAAGGCCAGGTTGACGACATCCTGCGCCCAGAAGGCCTGGTGTCAAACGACAATAACCCGCTCACGGAGCGCGGCTTCGTCACCACCAGTTCCGACGCGCTGCTCAACTGGGCGCGCACCGGCTCGATGTGGCCGATGACCTTCGGCCTGGCCTGCTGCGCGGTCGAGATGATGCACGCCGGCGCGGCGCGCCTGGACCTGGATCGCTTCGGCGTGGTGTTCCGCCCGTCGCCGCGCCAATCCGACGTGATGATCGTCGCCGGCACCCTGGTCAACAAGATGGCCCCGGCATTGCGCAAGGTCTACGACCAGATGCCGGACCCGAAATGGGTGATCTCGATGGGCAGCTGCGCCAATGGCGGCGGCTACTACCACTATTCCTATGCGGTGGTGCGCGGCTGCGACCGCATCGTGCCGGTCGACATCTACGTCCCGGGCTGTCCGCCGACTGCCGAGGCGCTGGTCTACGGCATCCTGCAATTGCAGAAGAAGATCCGCCGCGCGACCAATTTCGGCGACAACAAGACGGGTTTGCGTTCAGAAGAGCGTGGCTGAGATGAGCGCGGCTGTGATGAGTGAAGCCGCCACTGCATTCGCCGAGCGCCTGCGCGCGCGCTTTCCCGGCGCCGTGATCGACGTGGACCTGCCGCGCGGCGAAGTCGGCATCGTCTTCGACGCGGGAGCCTGGCACGACGGCTGTCGCGCGCTGCGCGACGAGTTCGGCTTCGAGCAGCTGATCGACCTGTGCGGCGTCGATTATCTCGGCCACGGCAGCGACGAGTGGGACACTGACGTGTCGTCGGAAGGGTTCTCGCGCGGCGTCGAGGGCAGGGGGCCGGGCCGTTTCAAGTTTGGCGAGGTGCCTAGCGAGCAGACGCCCCAGCCGCAGGGCGAGATGCCTACTGCCGCTCCGCAGCGTTGCTTCGCCGTGGTCGTGCAGCTGCTGTCCGTGCAGCACAACCGGCGCGTGCGGATGAGATGCTTTGCACCGGAT
This sequence comes from Luteimonas sp., assembly GCA_039919355.1. Taxonomy (GTDB): domain Bacteria; phylum Pseudomonadota; class Gammaproteobacteria; order Xanthomonadales; family Xanthomonadaceae; genus Cognatiluteimonas. The sequence goes on from JBDSFV010000086.1 coordinate 8,228, forward strand.
GACGCGCTACCGATCATTGCTTCCGTCACCGACCTGTGGCCGGTTTCGAATTGGTTCGAGCGCGAGGCCTTCGACCTGTTCGGCATCATCTTCGCCGGCCATCCGGACCTGCGCCGCATCCTTACCGACTACGGTTTCGTCGGGCATCCGTTCCGCAAGGACTTCCCGCTGATCGGCAACGTCGAGGTGCGCTACGACGCCGCGCGCAAGCGCGTGGTCTACGAGCCCGTCACCTCCGTCGAACCGCGCGTGCTGGTGCCGCGCGTGATCCGCGACGATGCGCGCTATGCGACCGCTGCAGGCGAGGATCGCGACCTCAAGGTCGGCAGCACGGTGGGTCCGGCAGGAGCCGGCCCCGCAGGAGCCGCGAAATGAGCGC
>JBDSFV010000087.1:0-8780 GCA_039919355.1 Luteimonas sp.
GTCGGCGCATTACCGGCAGCCGCTGGAGTGGTCGGATGCGCTGATCGAGCAATCGCTGCGCACGCTCGAGCGGCTTTACGGCACGTTGCGCGATCTCGTCGGCATCGATGCCGAAGCAGTGATACCGGACAGCATCGAAGCTGCGCTTGATGACGACCTCAACACCCCGCAGGCACTCGCTGAAATTGCGCGCATTGCCGGCGAAGCACGCAAGGCCGAGTCGCTCGCCGATAAGCAGCAGCTGAAATCGGAACTGCTCGGCGCCGGCATCGCACTCGGCCTTCTGCAGCAGGATCCAAGTGCTTGGTTTCACAGGCCGGTCACCGGCACCCTTAACTCCACGCTAGCTGACGCAACGCTCAATGCAACCGCGATAGTGCGAAGCTCGCCAGCACAGATCAAAGCATTGATTTTCGAGAGAAACGAGGCCAAAAAGAGCCGGAACTTTGTTCGCGCTGACGCGATCCGCGAGCAGCTTGCGAGCGAAGGCATCCTGCTCGAAGACACGCCGCAGGGCGTACGCTGGAAGCGCGCATAATGTCCTTCAGCCGTCATTCCCGCGAAGGCGGGACAAGCGCGAAGCGCGCAGATCGTCCAAGGGACGACCCCAAAGGGGCGAGCGCAGCGAGTTATCCAGAGACCCGCTTGCCGGCGCATGGATCAAAAGCGTGGATTCCCGCCTTCGCGGGAATGACAGCCTGAAAGAAAAGCGACTGCCGGGGCCGACATTGCAGAGATGACCGACACGACCTTCCCCCTCGAAGTCACCGCCGCCGAGGCGCAGCAGGTGATCGCCGACGAGTTCGCCTTTTTTGGCGACTGGTCCGAGCGCTACCAGTACCTGATCGACCTCGGTCGCAAGCTGCCCGTCTTCCCGGACGAGTGGAAGACCGAGCAGCACCGCCTGCACGGTTGCCAGTCGATGGTGTGGATCGTGCCCTCGGGTGATGCCGCGAAGCTCGACTTCGCCGCGGTCAGCGATTCGGCAATCGTCTCCGGCCTGGTGTTCCTCGCCCTGCGCGTGTACTCGGGGCGGCCGGCGGCTGAAATCCTCGCCTGCGAACCCGACTACATCGCCGCGGTCGGTCTGGCGAAGCACCTGTCGCCGACCCGCAGCAACGGCCTCGCCGCCCTGCTCGGCTTCATCCGCGACACCGCAAAGCGGGCCGCGTGAGCGACGCGGCCGGGACGACACCGTCGCCGCTGCGCAGCCGCGGCTTCCTCGTCCTGCTGGCGTACCGCATCCTTGCGATCCTGTCGTACCAGATCGTCGCGGTCACGGTCGGCTGGCACATCTACGAGCTGACCGGCGACCCACTGGCGCTGGGCCTGGTCGGCCTGGCCGAGGTCATCCCCTACTTCTGCATCGCGCCGTACGCGGGTTACCTGGTGGACCACCTGCCGCGGCGCAAGCTCGGCATGGCCGCCTGCGCCGGGCTCGCCGTCACCGCGTCTATCCTGATGGCGATCGCCGCCGGCTGGCTGCCATCGCACGGCACGTGGTTGATCTACGCCGCGATCGCGTTGACAGGCATGGTCCGTGCGTTCCTCGGCCCGATCTACAACGCGCTGTCGACGCGCGTGCTGTCGCGCACGCAATTCGCCCGCGGCGCCGGCATCGGCAGCGTGGCATTCCAGCTCGGCCTGGTGATCGGACCGGCGCTTGGCGGCGCGCTGATCGCCTGGTCCGGCAAGAGCGCAGCCTATGCCACCGCGGCCGCGCTGGCGCTGGCGGCATTGTCGGCACTCGCCCTGCTGCGCGTCAGCGAACCCGCAGCGGCCGCGACGCGCACGCCGGTATTGGCCAGCATCCACGAGGGGTTGCGGTTCGTGTTCGGCCACCAGATCCTGCTCGGCGCGCTGGCGCTGGACATGTTTTCGGTGCTGTTCGGCGGCGCGGTCGCGCTGCTGCCGGCCTTCATCAAGGACATCCTGGACGCGGGACCCGAGGCGCTCGGGATCCTGCGCGCGGCGCCGGCCATGGGCGCGGTGCTGGTCGGCGTGTGGCTCTCGCGCCGGCCGCCGGAACACAACGCCGGCCGCCTGCTGCTGGCCGCGGTCGCCGGTTTCGGCCTGTGCATCATCGGCTTCGCGCTGTCGCGCGACCTGTGGCTGTCGGCGGCGCTGCTATTCGCCTCAGGCCTGTGCGACGGTGTGTCGGTGGTGATCCGCTCGACCATCCTGCAGCTGTCCACGCCGGACGCCATGCGCGGCCGCGTGTCCGCCATCAACGGCATCTTCATCGGCTCGTCGAACGAGCTCGGCGCGTTCGAGTCCGGGCTCGCGGCGAAGCTGCTCGGGCTGGTGCCGTCGGTGATCTTCGGCGGCTGCATGACACTGGGCGTGGTCGGCATCACCGCGAAACTGGCGCCGAAGCTGCGGCGGCTGGATTTGCGACAGCTGCACTGACCGCTGCAATGGCCAAGCGAAAAGCGAAAAGGGGTCAGGTTCATTTACCTTCTATTTTCCGTCTTCGACGACCACGGCCGTCCGCGTGGCCTGACATCCACCGTGCGCCCGGTCAAAGCTGCGATCTGCGCCCGGAACCGGTCGCTGCCCCAGGCGCGTTGCTGTTGGGCATGCGCTCTGATCTCAGCCACCTCCGCTGCCAGGAGCATGCCATCGAACAGGGCGCGATAGGCCGCGCAGCGCATCAGGTCGCCGTCGCCCAGCCGCAAATAGCTCGTGTGCGGCGTGATCAGCGGGTCGTGGGCGTCGTGGGCGTTGCAGGCATGGCTTGACCAAGGGTAATGCTCGGGCATCGCCACCATTCCGGCCCGCACCGGATTCAATTCGATTTAGCGATAGCAAGTCAGCACATAGCGCTCGCTGTCCACCTCATTGGCGTTGCTGCCGTTCCCAAAGGAGCAAACCGTTTCCCGTTCCCGTCACCCAACCAAGCGTCTGCGCGCGAACAGGCCTGCACTATCGCCAGCGCACGCACGACAGCGTAAACGGCCAGAGCAGGGAAGAAACCGTGTCAGAGACAGTTACTGTTGAGTGACATCAGCGTGCCGGGGTGATAACCAGACAAGGCCCCGGATCGCAGCCAGCAAAAAGCCCCGCGGGTGCGGGGCTTCTTGTTTCCAGCCGGTAACTTTTCGCGTCAATCGCCGATCTGCTTCTGCAGATGCTCCCAGCGCTCCTGCTCGTCGATGGTGCGCTCGGCGGTCAAGCGCGCTTCCAGGCGTTCCAGGCCGATTTCCTCGCCCGAATCCACGCTGTAGCCGTATTCACCCACATCCAGGCGCTGGAGGGTGCTGTCGATCTTGCCGATCAGTTTGCGGTAGCGGTCGCGGGTGCGCAGTTCCAGCGAGTTCTCGGTCTCGCGGGTGGCGCGCTCGGCCTCGTCGCCGACGTCGCGCACTTCGTCCTTGAGGTTCTCGATGGTCTGCTTGGATTCCTCGACCAGGTCCGCGCGCCACGAAAACAGGCGCTGGCGGAAATACTCGGTCTGCAGCGGGCCCATGTATTCCTCGTCGACGCTGGGCTTGTAGCCGGCCGGCAGGATCGGGCGACGGGTGGTCTCGTCGGTCTTGTACGGCACCACCTTGATCTTGCCCTTGCGTGCCGGCGCGGTGGGCTTCGCGGCCACAGCGACGGCAACCTTGCCGACGGGACGCGGCGCGATGATCGGCCTGGCGACCCGTGCGGCTTGCTGCGCGAGTTCCTTCGCCACCGGCCTGGCGACCGGCTTGGTCACGGGCTTCGGTACCGGGGCGGCGGCGGTTTTGGCGGTCGGCGGCGGCTTCGGCGTCTGCACCTTCACCGGGCCGACCAGCGCTTCGCGCCCGAGCGACCTGGTGGCAGGCGCCTTGGCCGACATCGGCTTCCTCATGGCCGCGGCCTTGGGCGCGGGCTTCCTGGCTGCAGCCGACTTGGCCGGAGCTTTCTTCGCAGGCGCTTTCCTGGCCGGTGCCTGCTTCGCAACGGGCTTCTTTGCGACCGGCTTTTTGGCGGCCGGTTTCTTCGCAACGGGCTTTTTGGCGACCGTTCTCTTCGCCAGCGGCTTCCTGGTCGCTGTTTTCTTCGCCAGCGGCTTCTTGGCGACCGGCTTCTTCACTGCGGCCTTCCTGGCGGCAGGCTTGCTGGTCTTTCCTTCGGCACGGCGCCTGGCCTTGCTCAGGACATGCCTGGTGGCCTTGGCGGCCTTCTTTGCGGGTTTCTTCGCTGCCACGAGCGGCTGATCCTCTGTTCCCTTGAGGCGGGAAAGCGCGCTGTTATACCCTGCTGGGCCTACAGCGGCAACCGCGCGAGTCTGAAGCGCTGCCGCGTGCGAACATCGTGATCGACCGTTTTCTCATCAGTCTCCTGCGCGGTTACAAACGCTGGCTCAGCCCCTTGCTGGGGCCGCGCTGCCGCTTCGTGCCGAGCTGCTCCGAGTACGCGATGGTCGCGATCGCACGCTTCGGCGCGGTCAAGGGCGGCTGGCTCGCGATCCGGCGCATCGGTCGTTGCCACCCGCTGCATCCCGGCGGGCACGATCCCGTGCCGCCCCGACAAGGAACGCCCTGAAGGAGCGCCCTGAATGTCCGAAACCCTGATCGTCAACGCCCGCCTCGTCAATGAGGGCCGCGAATTCGACGGCGACCTGCGCATCGCGCGCGGGCGCATCGCCGAGATCGGCCAGGGCCTGTCTGCGCGTGACGGCGAAAGCGTGGTCGACGCCGTCGGACGCCGGCTGCTGCCGGGAATGATCGACGACCAGGTGCATTTCCGCGAACCCGGCCTGGAATACAAGGCCGACATCGCCAGCGAATCGGCGGCCGCGGTCGCCGGCGGGCTGACCAGCTTCATGGACATGCCCAACACCTCGCCGCCGACGCTGGATGCCGCGGCGCTGCAGGACAAGTACGACCGCGCCGCGGGCCGTGCGTGGGGCAACTACGGCTTCTACCTCGGCGCCAGCAACGACAACCTCGACGCGATCCGCATGCTGGATCCGCTGACTGCGCCAGGCATCAAGGTGTTCATGGGCGCATCGACCGGCAACATGCTGGTCGACGATCCGCAAACGCTCGACGCGATCTTCCGCGAGGCGCCGACGCCGATCATCACCCATTGCGAGGACACGCCGACGATCGAGGCCAACCTTGCCGCGTACAGGGCGAAATACGGCGACGACATCCCGGTCCAGGCGCATCCGGACATCCGCTCGCGCGAGGCCTGCATCCAGTCGACCCGGCTGGCGATCGCACTGGCGCGCCGGCATGGCACCCGCCTGCACGTGCTGCACATCAGCACCGCCGACGAACTGGCGCTGTTCGAGCAAGGCGCGTTGATCCGCGAAGACGGCTCGCGCAAGCGCATCACCGCCGAGACCTGCGTGCATTTCCTGCGCTTCGATCGCGGCGACTACGCGCGGCTCGGCAACCTCATCAAGTGCAACCCTGCGATCAAGGACGCCAGCGACCGTGAGGCGCTGGTCCGCGCGCTGGCCGAGGACAGGATCGACGTACTCGCCACCGACCATGCCCCGCATACGCTGGAGGAGAAGGCGCGACCGTACCTGCAGGCACCCAGCGGCCTGCCGCTGGTGCAGTACGCGCTGAACGCGGCACTGGAACTGGTCCACGAGGGCCACCTGACCACCGCGCAGGTGGTGCAGAAATTCGCGCACGCGCCGGCGCAGCTGTTCGACGTGCATGAGCGAGGGTTCCTGCGCGAAGGTTACTGGGCTGACCTGGTGCTGGTCGACGACACCCCGTTGACCGTGCAACGCTCCGACGTGCTGTCGAAGTGCGGCTGGTCGCAGTTCGAAGGCACCACCTTCCACTCGCGCATCGCCGCGACCTGGATCAACGGCGTGCAGGTCTGGAACGGCACCCGCCTGCTCGGATCGCCGCAGGGACAGCGACTGGAATTCGCACGATGAGGGCATCGCACGTCGTCGTACTGGCGTTCGCACTGGCCGCCTGCGCCGGCACGCCACATGCACAGGAAACCGGGCGGATCGGCGACAGCGTTGCGCCGGTGCGCGCCACGATCCTGCCGGCGAGCGCATCGCAGGGTGCGCTGGTGATCGGCAGTACACATCCGGCCGCGATCGTCACCATCGACGGCCGTGCAGTACGCGTCTCGCCCGACGGAAGTTTCGTATTCGGCATCGGCCGCGATGTCAGCGACGTGGTGGTCGTGTCGGTGAAGCAACCCGGCACCAGCGTCGACGAACACCGTATCTCGATCACGTCGCGCGACTGGCCGATCGAGCGCATCGACGGCGTGCCGCCAACCACGGTCAACCCGTCACCGGCGATCGCCGCGCTCATCGCCCGCGAACAGGCGCAGGTGGTCGCCGCACGTGCCCGCGACGATGACCGCGACGATTACACGAAACATTTCATCTGGCCGGTGCAGGGTCGCATCAGCGGCCGCTTCGGCAACCAGCGTATCTACAACGGGACACCGAAATCGGCGCATTCCGGGATGGATATCGCCGCCAGCCAGGGTACGCTGGTGAAGGCGCCCGCGGCGGGCGTGATCACCTTCGCCGCGCCGGACCTCTACCTCACCGGCGGCACCGTGCTGATCGACCATGGCCACGGGGTCAGCAGCAACTTCCTGCACCCGTCACGCATCGACGTGAAAGTGGGCGACCACGTCGAACAGGGCCAGGTGATCGGCGCAGTCGGCGCCACCGGCCGCGCCACCGGCCCGCACCTGCACTGGGGCATGAACTGGTTCGACGTGCGCGTCGATCCGCTGCTGGTGCTGGAAGCCTCGGGCGCCCCGTAGAGCCGAGCTTGCTCGGCTGCGCGTCCACGGCGCCTCCCTGTAGAGCCGAGCTCTGCTCGGCTGCGTGTCATGGCAGCCCGGACATTCCGGGCAGCGGAGCAAGCTCCGCTCTACGCCGACGTGCTGCTCACCCGCGCGACCGCGTCATGCGGATGCAGGCTCTCGAAATGCGCGACGCTGGCATCGAAGCGCTCGATCCGCGGATCCGCCGACAATGTTGCGGCAATGCGGCGCGCGGCGTCCTCGCAGAACATCAGGTTGGCGGCGTTGAGTTCGGCGAACGCCCGCTCGTCCTCACGCTTGACCACGGTCTGCACCGGCGTGCCAAGCGCGGTCTCGAGCGCATCGATCAGCGAAGCCACCGGCAGTTCGTCGAAGGCCGGACGCAGCTCGACCCGCACCTCGGCGCGGCTGCGTTGCGCATGCGGCGTCGCCGCCAATCCGCGTTCCGAGGCCAGCCAGTCGCGGACGACATCGGTCGACAGCGGCCGCGCAGCGGCGAAATCCGCGGCGAAGCGTTCGGCATTGAGTTGCCGTGACAACGCGGTCGAGGCCGGACAGGTGCTGGAATATTCGACCACCAGCGTCAGCGCCAGACGCAGATGGCCGTCGCGCAGCGTCGCCTCGACCACGACCGGATAGCGCTTCCAGCCGCGATGCGCGCTGGCCAGCGCCGCGCGCTGCAGCAGGTGGTCGTAGCGCAGTACCAGTCGCGCGCTGGTCGACAACCCCTGTTGCGATTCGACGAAGCCCTGCAGCACCCGCCGCAGGCCGGCGGGAGTGATGGTTTCCGCGGCGAAGGCTTCCTGCAGTTGCAGGTACAGCCGCGACATGTGGATGCCACGCGCGCCAGCATCGCGCAGGTCGACCGCGACATCGACCGAGGCCGCGACCTGCAGGTATCCGCCGGCGGCATCGGCGATGCGCACCGGCAGCGCGATCCGGTCCATGCCGACCCAGTCGAGCGGGCGCGCCAGCGCCGCGGCGTCGTGGGCGACGTCGGGCAGTGGTGATGGCGAGGTCGGGGACGAGGACACGGCGGCACCCGCATGCAGAACAGGCCGGCATTGTAGCGGCCGGCTGCCGACACTGCCGTCAAGCCGCTGCAACGGTACGTCGCGATTGCGCGAACCTCTGTGCCCAACGTCAGCTGCGCGCAGCGCGCCAGGCCGTCCGCAACGCAACCATGCGCGACAGCGGCTGCGGGGGCGTGCTTCCGGCTGCGAAGCATCGCAGGCGCTCGCGCAGCAGTGCCGCATGGATGCGACCCGGTCGCGAGCCATCATGCGGCAGCGGCCAGCGCTGCAACAGTTCGTTCGCCCATGCGAATGCCGCTGCATGGACGGGGACCGCATCGCCCAGTTGCGCCCGCGTCCGCAGCGGTGCCGCCGCGTCGCCGCGCTGGAGCACCTGTTCCGCCAGCAGGCCCACGACCACGTTCACGGCCGGCGCCGGGGTATCGCTGGCGAACAGGGTTGCGGCGATCCCGGCGACACCCTCGGCGAACGGCTCCAGCTCGGCGATCGCATGGTCGGTGTCGCTTGGCCGTTCGCGGCTGGCAAGCAGCGCCGGCAAGCACGCGGCGAGCAGCGGCCACGGCACCGGCAGGCGTTGCAGCGCGATGCCGAGCGGGTGCCGGTGCCGGCCCTGCGACCAGCCCTGCAGTTCTTCGGCCCACCACGCGAGCTTGATCTCGCCCGGGCGCGGATCGGTGCCGCCCCAGGCGGCATCGGTCAATTCCTGGCGCAGCGCGAACCAGGCCACGGCATGCTCGCGCTGCGACAGCGGCACGAACACCTCGGCCACGCGCCATTCCGGCCAGCGCGCACGCCACTTGTCGACGAAACCGGCGAGCGCCTGCTGGTCGGTCATCGCGGTCGCGGCCAGGCGGCGGGACCGAGCAAGTCACAGGGTGCCTCGACCAGCATGTCACCGCCCCACTCCACCGGGTCATCGCCCTCGGGCCGGTAGCCCCACAGCGCGATCACCGACGGCATGTCCGCCGCGCGCGCGGCGACGATGTCGCGCTCGTCGTCGCCGACGTA
>JBDSFV010000088.1:0-11955 GCA_039919355.1 Luteimonas sp.
AGGGCATGGCATTGCCGGAAGACACGACCACGTCCGGTCCCGACGACGAGCCACCCGCATCCCCCGTCGATGCCGGCGGCGACGAGCCCGAGCCGCCGAAGCGCGGCGGTCACCTGCGCATCGTCAAGTAAGCCGCTACTGCAGCTCGATCACCGGGGTCGCCCGCAGCGGTCCGCTGAAGGCGACCAGTTGCTCGCCGCGCAACACCAGCCGGCCGACATGACGGTCGCTGCCGTCCTCCGAGTACTCGAAGCGGAAGCTGCGTTCGAAGCCGAGCCGGCCATCTTCGCCGCGGCGCAGGCGCAGGCTGCTGGCATGCACGGTCTGGTCGAGCCACTGCACGCCGGCGGCGCGGCAGGCGTCGCGGCCGACCTGTTCGGCGCGTTCGGCGGCCGCGCGCGCCGCGCTCCAGAATGCGAACGCCATCGCAGCGCAGACCATCAGGACCAGTAAAGTCGGCATCCGCGCAATGTGCGGTCTGAAGGCGCGTCCGGCAAGCTAAACTTGGCGCCGGCTTCACGCCTGCGCTTCCAACCTCCGCCCCGTCCAGTCTGCCCGGTGACCGCATGAAACTCGTCTTTCCCGGCGGTGAACATCCCCAGGTCCTGCTCGGTCCCGGTGTCAACCGGATCGGCTCGGATCCGCGCGCCAACATCGTGCTCGATCGTCCCGGCGTGCTGCCGCAGCATTGCGAGCTGCACGTCACCGCGCATGGCGTGATGCTGCAGGTACCGCACGGCACCACGGTCAGCGTCAACGGCCGCGCGGTCGACGGATTGCTTGCGCTACGTGTCGGCGACAGTGTCAGTTTCGACCGGGTGCAGGCACGGCTGGCATCGGTCGAGGCCGCCGCGCCGATCCATCGCCATGCCGGCCCGCTGCCGGCGCCGGCCAACGACGATCCCGGCGCGACCACGGTACGCCCGGTGCTGCCGAAATACGTGCTGCGCAGCGTCTCCGGGCAGGGCTTCGGGCGCAGCTATCCGCTGCTGGGGCCGACCGTGGTCGGGCGCGCGCCGGAATGCGTCCTGCGCTTCGACGAATCCGGGCTGTCGCGCCAGCACGCGCGGCTGGTGCCGACCGGCGACGGCGTGCAGATCGAGGACCTGGGTTCGACCAACGGCTGCTTCATCAATGGCAAGCGGGTGCAGCGCGGCTTCGCCGCCCCGGGCGACGAGATCGGCTTCGACACGCTGCGCTTCCGGCTGTGCTCGCCGGGACAGCAGCATGAAAACGTGCCTGCCGCCGCACCCGTCGCCGCTGCCCCTCGCGGCATCTCGCCGTGGTGGTGGGTGGGGCTCGCGGCGGCGGGACTGGCCGCGATCTGGATCGCCGCCCTGCGCTAGGCGGGCGATGGACCGAGCTTCATCGACAAGTCGATCGCGCGCACGTGCTTGGTCAGTGCGCCGATCGAGATGCAGTCGACGCCGTCCTCGGCGATCGCGCGCAGGCCGGCGAGGTCGACGCCACCGGAGACTTCCAGCGGAACTCTCCTGTCAGGAGCCGTGCCGGCGGCGATGCGCACGGCTTCGCGCCGCGTGGGCGCATCGAAGTCGTCGATCAGGATGCGGTCGCAGCCTTCGCGCAGCGCCTGTTCGAGCTGCTGCAGCGTTTCCACTTCGACGATCAGGGGCAATATCGGATACATCGCGCGCGCGGCCTGTATTGCCGCCGTCAGCGAACCCGCCGCGCGCACGTGGTTTTCCTTCAGCATCACCGCATCGAACAAGCCGATGCGGTGGTTGACGCCACCACCGACCCGCACCGCATACTTCTGCGCCAGGCGCAGGCCCGGGATGGTCTTGCGGGTGTCGAGGATGCGCGCGCCGGTGCCGCGCACCGCGTCGACGTACGCGGCGGTCGTGGTTGCGGTGCCGCTCAGCGTCTGCAGGAAATTCAGGGCCGTGCGCTCGGCGCTGACCAGCGCGCGTGTGCGGCCTTCGAGCGTGGCCAGCACGGTGCCGGACGGAACGCGATCGCCCTCGGCCACCCGCCAGTCGATGCGAACGCCAGGGTCGAGCGCACGATGGCAGGCGTCGAACCATGGCCGACCGCACACCACCGCATCCTCCTTGCATAGCAGGTAGGCCACGTCAGGCGTATCGGGAAGCAGTGCGGCGGTGACGTCGCCACTGCCGAGGTCCTCGGCCAGCGCGCGCGCGATATCGGCCTGGATCACCTCCGCGTCAGGCGCCTCGAATCCCCTCATGTGGCCGGAAAGTCCGGGACCTGGCTGGTGGGAATGCCTTCCTCAACCAGCAGTACCGGAATGCCGTCGTCGATGCGGTAGACCAGCTTGCGGTCGCGCGTGACCAGCGCCTCGCGCACGGCCTCGGTTTGCGCCGAGCCATCGATCCGCTCGGTACCACCAGCGGCGATCGCGCGGTTCAACGCATCGAGTCCGCGCGACTCCAGCAGCGCCAGCGGCTGGCGCGTGGCCGGACAGGCGAGGATGTCGAGGAGCTTGCGGTCCATGGCGATGCCGATCGTGCGCGGGGCCGGTAGAATACGTCTTTGCGACTGGGGACGACCATGCCTGCCAACCCGACAAGCCCGCTGGTCGGCATCGTGATGGGCTCGCGCTCCGACTGGGAGACGATGCAGCATGCCGCCGCGAAGCTGGAAGCGCTCGGCGTGCCGCACGAGGTGCGCGTGGTGTCGGCGCATCGCACCCCGGATCTATTGTTCGAGTACGCCGCGAGTGCGCAGGCGCGCGGGCTGCGCGCGATCATCGCCGGAGCCGGCGGCGCGGCGCACCTGCCGGGTATGCTCGCAGCCAAGACCTCGGTGCCGGTGCTCGGCGTGCCGGTTCAGAGCATGGCGCTCAACGGCATGGACTCGCTGCTGTCGATCGTGCAGATGCCGGCCGGCATCCCGGTCGCGACCTTCGCCATCGGCAACGCCGGCGCCGCCAATGCCGCGCTGTTTGCCGCGGCAATGCTGGCGACCACCGACGCGACCATCGCCGCCGCACTGGCCGCGTTCCGTGACAAGCAGACCGGCGACGTCGCGTCGAACGACGACCCGCGCAAGTGAACAGCGTGCGATGACCACCGTCGGCATCCTCGGGGGCGGGCAGCTCGCCCGCATGCTCGCGCCTTCCGGCGCGCCGCTGGGATTGCGTTTCCTGGTGATGGATACCGCCGCCGACGCCTGCGCCGGGCAATTCGCGCCGATGGTGGTCGGCGATTACCGTGACGAAACCGCGCTGGCGGAATTCGCCTCGAGGATCGACGTCGCCACCTTCGACTTCGAGAACGTGCCCGCCGAATCGGCGCAATGGCTCAGCGAACGCGTGCCGGTGTTCCCGAGCCCGCGTGCGCTCGCGACCGCGCAGGACCGCCTCGTCGAAAAAACCTTGTTCCGCGAGCTCGGGATTCCGGTGCCGCCGTTCGCCGCGATCGCTTCGCGCGCCGACCTCGACGCAGCCATCGCCGCGATCGGTGCACCGTCGATCCTCAAGACCCGGCGCCTGGGCTACGACGGCAAGGGCCAGTTCCGGCTGAAGAGCGCGGCCGATGCCGACGCGGCCTGGGCCGCACTCGGCGCGCAGGCGGTGACGGTCGGCCTGATCCTCGAAGGCTTCGTCGCGTTCGAGCGCGAACTGAGCGTGGTCGCGGTGCGTGGCCGCAACGGCGAATTCCGTGCCTGGCCGCTGACCGAGAATTGGCATGTCGACGGCGTGCTGTCGGCCAGCCTGGCCCCGGCCACGGTCGATGCCGCGCTGGCCGATACCGCATGCGCGCATGCGCGCAAGCTCGCCGAGGCGCTGGACTATGTTGGCGTGTTTGCGCTGGAACTGTTCTGCCGCAATGGCGAGCTGCTCGCCAACGAGCTTGCGCCGCGCGTGCACAATTCCGGGCACTGGACGATCGAAGGCGCGGAAACCTCGCAGTTCCAGAACCATCTGCGTGCGGTACTGGGTTTGCCGCTCGGCGCGACCGATGCTATCGGTCACGCGTGCATGCTCAATTGGGTCGGCGAACTGCCAGACGCCAACACCGTGCTGCGCGAAGCCGGCGGCCACTGGCACGACTACGGCAAGTCGCCGCGCGCCGGTCGCAAGGTGGGACATGCGACGTTGCGACACGATTCGATGGAGGAACTGTTGGCTGCGCTCCAGCGCGTCGGTGCCGCGTTGGCAAGGCAGGGGCAGGTCGACTCCGTCGTGGAGCGTCTGCAGGGCTGATCCGGCCGTCTGCGCGGCCGCTGAGCGCGCCCGGTCGCGTTGAGCTTCAGGAGGAGGCATGCAAGCGTAGTTATCTCCCTTGAACGGAGTCGCGCGTGGGCCATTCTGGTTACGATATCGGACTACCGGCTGCGACGGAAATCACGGCGCAGCTGCAGCGCGTCCTGAATAGTGCCGCGTTCGCGAACGCGCCCGTCCTCAGCCGGTTCCTGCGCCACGTCGTGGAACACCGATTGCGCGGTGACGGTTCATCGCTCAAGGAATACACGCTGGGTGTGGAAGTGTTCGACCGCGGCGACGCATTCGATCCGCGTATCGACACGATCGTGCGTACCCACGCCCGCCGCCTGCGGGCGAAGCTGGACGAGTACTACCGTGGTCCCGGGCGCAGCGATCCGGTTTTGATCGAGATTCCCAAGGGGCATTACTGTCCGGACATCCGGGTAGCGCCAGATCGTGCCGAACCACCGGTGGTGGTGACGGCCGCGGCACGCTCGCCGTCCAACCTCATGATGCGGTTGCCGGCACCCAGGACGTCACTGATCGGTCGCGCAGAAGCATTGGCCGAGATGCGTCATCTCCTTGTGGAGCGCGATGCGCGGCTGGTCACGATCACTGGCGCCGGCGGCAGCGGCAAGACCCGACTCGCCCTGGCGGCGGCATGGGAGAGCGGCAGCGACTTTAGCGGCGGCGTGATCTTTGTTTCGCTGGCGGCGGCAGCGGATGCCGAGACCCTTATGGACACCATTGCCAAGGCATTGGGCGTGCGCCAGGTTGGGGGCAGGCCGTTGGGCACCGCGCTCGCCGAACACCTGCAGCGCGAATTCACCTCGCCGACGCTGCTGGTGCTGGACAACTTCGAACAGATCGTCAGCGCCGCACCCATGGTGGGCGAGTTGCTGGATGCGTGCGCCATGCTCAAGGTGCTGGCGACCAGCCGCGTCGCCCTGCGGCTCTACGGCGAACACGAATACCCGCTGGCGCCATTACCGGTGCCGCAGCGCGATCCCCTGCCGCCGTTGGACGAACTGGCGCGAAACCCGGCAGTGAGCCTGTTCCTCCAACGCGCCGCGGCCGCAGGCGCAGCCTGCACACTGGCCACCGAAAACGCGCAGGCAATCGCCGATCTGTGCTGCCGTCTCGATGGTCTGCCGCTGTCGATCGAACTGGTCGCCGCGCGGGCCGGCAGCCTGACTCCGGCCGCGATGCTGGCGCGCTTTCGCGGCCACCTTGACCTGCCCGAACACGCCGCCTGCGACGCGCCGGAACGGCAGCGCACGCTGCGCCGGACCATGGATTGGAGCCATGAGCTGTTGGACGAGGCCGAGCGCGCATTGTTCAGGAGGCTGTCGGTGTTTGCCGGCGGTTTCACACTGGAGGCTGCCGAGGCCGTGGGCGATACCCGTGGCGATCTTCCCGGCGGCATCGACGCAGTCGTCGAGGGGTTGGTGACCAAGAGCCTGCTGCTGCCTCTGCGCGACAACGTCGAGCCGCGTTACACCATGCTCGAGAGCATCCGCGAGTACGGATTGGAACGGTTGGCGGCCAGCAGTGAGGAGGAGGCCGTGCGGCGTGCGCACGCAGCCTACTGCCTGGTGCTGGCAGAGGAGGGCAACGCGCGGCTGTCGGCGGTGCAGCGGGAGGCATGGCTGGCGCGCTGCGATCTGGACCACGACAACTTTCGGGTCGCGATCGATGGCCTGCTGCGGCGCGGGGAAATCGGCTGGGCGACGCGGATGGGGCTCGGGCTGTTCGGGTATTGGGAACGCCGAGAGCACGTGGCCGAAGGGCGCCGCCGGTTGCAGGCGATCCTGGATCGCTGCCAGCCAGATGCCGATCCTGTGACGTGGACGAAACTCGCGGTCTATCTCGCCACGCTGATAGCCCAGCAGGGACATGATCCGCACGCCGAAGCGTTGTACGCAAGAGCGCTCGCGGTCTGCCGTTCCACGGGCAACCACAAGGGCGTCGCAGCCTGTCTCACCTCACTGGGCGCAAATGCGCAGCTGCGGGGCGATTACGTTGCGGCACGTGACTGGTTCGAACAGGCGGTAGTAGCGTGCCGGAGCCTGAGAGACGCGCCTGAGATCGCAGCGGCGCTGAGCAATCTGGCCGGGCTAGAAACGATTGCGGGTGAGCCCGACCGGGCCCGGGCGCTGCTGGAGGAGTCATTGACACTGTTCCGGGCCGGTGACGATCCGGTCCCGGTGGCTTGGTGCCTCAACCACCTCGCGGACATGGCGTCCGACGCCGGTGACAGTGCCGAAGCCGAGCGGCTTTATCGCGAAGCAGAAATGCTGTTCCGGCAGCGGGGCGATCTTTGGGGTATCGCCCGCTCGCGCACGGATCTTGGCTTTCTCGCGCTGCAACAGGGCGATACAGCGGGTGCCGGTGTGCACCTCGCAGATGCGCTGGGCCTGTTTCTGCAGTTGAGACATCGGCGCGGCGTGGCGACGTTGCTGGAAGCCTGCGCCTGCCTGGCCGCGCAGCAGGCGAAGGCGGAGCAGGCGCTGATCCTGGCCGGCGCGGCCTCCACGACGCGTGAACTCATCGGCTTTCCACGTCGCGCGTCGCAGGCGGCCAAGCTTGACCACGCCCTTGCGCCGATCTGGCGCGACACGGAACCGGCCGCGGCGAGGGGGCACTGGGAGCGCGGCGCGCAGATGCCGTTCGAGGAGGTCGTCGGCTACGCGCTGGAGACGGTGCGCCCCGCGGACGAGTGAAATGCCGACGGGTCGAGCAGATGCCGCACCGCCGAAATCCGATCAGCAGGAAGCCCCAACTGCCGTGCATGCTCGCGGATCAGGCCTTCGTCCGGGGCGAAGTAGATGCAATAGATCTTGTTGTCGGTGACGTAGCTGTGGATCCACTGGATATCCGGTCCCAATTCCTGCAGAACTTCCAGCGACTTCAGCGACGTCTCGCAAACTTCCTCCGCGGTCATGCGGCCGGCGCCGGGTACTTCGCGTTCGATCACGAACTGCGGCATGTCGCCTCCTGGTGGACCGTTCGCGGCCCGGACTGAGTGTCGTCCCGACTATACGCTCGCGCTGCGGTTCACCGGCGTCGCCGGGCAGGGTTCACCGTGAAGTCTCCGGGTATCACTTCCGCGCTGGCGCCCGTCACCCAAAGGTGATGGCTGACACAAGCGCCACCAGGCATGCGGGGTCAGATGCCCGGGCCGGCTCTTCGCTCTGACTCCACCCAAGAGGAGACTGACCATGCATATCCATCCAATTGCGATCGCACTCGTGTCGCTGTGCCTGACCGGGGTCCCATCCCATGGCTTTGCCCACGGTTCCGGTGCTGTGCATGAAGAACAACTAAGCGCCGAGACCCGCCAGCAGTTGGCCGCACTCAGGGCGGCGACTGCGGCATACCATGACTTCGACGCTGCCACGCAAGACGGCCTGTGGAACGTAATCGTGCCGAATCCGCTCGAGTGCCTGGAATCTGCCACAGGCGGTATGGGTTACCACTTTGTCAACCCCAACAATTTTGGCGACCTTGATCCGACACGGCCACAGGCCTTGATCTACGAGCCCGAAAAAGACGGGTCGATGCGGCTGGTGGCGGTGGAGTTCATAGTCCCGGGCGCGCCAACGGACACTCCCCCGACGCTGCTTGCGCAGCAGTTCCACTTCGTTGAAAGATTCCAGATTTGGGCACTGCATGCGTGGGTCTGGCGCTACAACCAGCTGGGATTGTTTGCCGACTGGAATCCGAATGTGAGCTGCCGTTACGCGCTGTGATGGCGTCAACGCAACGCACAACATGCGGTCCGAGCGTAGTGTCACGAGCCATCGCACCAGCGATAGGTGCATGTCCAACAAACAAAGGAGAATCTTCATGAATATTGAATTGCGAACCCCGCTGCTGCTCGCGGCTCTGATCATTCCTGCGGCTGGGTCGGCAGAGGTCAAGGCCGTCCCGGCCGTGACCGCCGAAGCGGCGCCGGCCATCCCCGCGCCGAAGCCGGGCCTGCACCGTTTCATGGTGGTGCGTACGTTCCCCCCGGGAGCGCTCGACGGGCTCGATGCTGCGGGCAAGAAGCAGGTCAACGCCACCAACGCGACCAAGTCGGTGAACTGGGTGCACTCCTTCGCCAACGCGGACAAGACCAAGACCTTCTGCATCTACGACGGTCCCAACGAGGCGGCAATCCGGGATGCGGCGGGAGCGAACAAGATTCCCGTGGACTACATCGTCGAGATTCCGGTGGTACTGAATCCGCGATAGTCGCCTCCAGACGCTGATCCACGACGAACTCCGGCCGCTGCCGCAGCGGCCGGAAGTTTTTGCGGGCCGCCGGCTGGCCCGGAAGCCGCGTTCCACCTGAAGTTTTTTGCACCGCGCATTGACACCATGAGCTAAATGGTGCCCCCTTTACCGGCTGGATTCATTCGGGCCATCGCAACCACTGGGGAGGGATTTCAATGGGCGTAATTTTCCAATCGCTGGGGCGCACGATCACCGCAGGCGTGGTCGTCCTCGTTGTTATCCTCGGCATCGCTGGCACTTACGGCAAAATGGGCGAGCCGTTCTACTGGCTGTTTTTCATGCGGTGGCTGCACGTGCTGTCTGGCGTGTTGTGGATCGGGTTGTTGTGGTACTTCAATTTCGTGCAGATCCCCTCGATGCCCAGGATCCCGGATGAGCAGAAGCCCGCGGTGAGCAAGGTGATCGCGCCGACGGCTCTGTTCTGGTTTCGCTGGGCGGCGCTCGCGACCGTGGTTACGGGCCTCGCCCTCGCCAGCATGTCGGGCTACCTCATGCAGGCGCTGAGCATCCAGGTTCCGGTCAAGGCAATTGGCATCGGGATGTGGCTGGCGCTCATCATGGCGTTCAATGTCTGGTTCATCATCTGGCCGAACCAGAAGAAGGCGCTTGGCATCGTTCAGGTGGAGGCCGACGCCAAGGCCAAGGCCGCGCGCCTCGCGATGCTTACGTCGCGCTTCAACACCATGCTCTCGATCCCGATGCTCTACTTCATGGTGGCGCAGCAGAACGGCGGCCTCTGACCAGCCCGCAACAGGCAGTTGATTGAGTCACCATGCGCGGCATGCAAGCCCGCGCACAGAGCGGGTTTTTGCAAAGGCGCTGAATCCCGCTCTCGCAGGGAATGACGGGCAAAAAAGCAAACGGCCGGGTTTTCCCCGGCCGTTTGCTCTTGTCATCCCGAACCGCAGGTGAGGGATCTGCTCCTGCTCCAGAGGAGTGGAAAAGCAGGTTCCTCACTCTGTTCGGAACGACAAATCAACGCATGTTCGACGCGACGAAGTCCCAGTTCACCAGGCTCCAGAACGCCTCGACGTATTTCGCGCGCGCATTGCGGTAGTCGATGTAGTAGGCGTGCTCCCACACGTCGCAGGTCAGCAGCGCGGTGTCCTCGCCGGTCAGCGGGGTCGCGGCGTTGGGCGTGCTCGCCAGCGCCAGCGAACCGTCCGGGCGCTGCACCAGCCAGGCCCAGCCGGAGCCGAAGGTCTTGATCGCGGTGTCGCTGAACTGTTCCTTGAACCTGGCGAAGTCGCCGAAGGCCTTGTTGATGGCATCGGCCAGCTTGCCGGCCGGTTCGCCGCCGCCTGCATTTGGCCCGGAAGCAGGCTTGAGGCAGTTCCAGTAGAAGGTGTGGTTCCAGATCTGTGCGGCGTTGTTGAACATGCTGCCCTGCGACTTGCGCACGATCTCCTCGAGCGCCATGCCGGCGAACTCGGTGCCCTCGATCATCTTGTTGAGGTTGTCGACATAGGCCTTGTGGTGCTTGCCGTAGTGGTAGTCGATGGTCTCGCCGGAGATGTGCGGCTCCAGCGCGGTGCGGTCGTAGGGCAGGGCAGGCAGTTCGATGGCCATGGCGGGCTCCTGTGGGCACGAAAAGATGGGGGCGGCGGAGCTGACCGAAAACCTGCGCCGCCGCGCGAAGGCTTACAATGAAGATTCTATCCCCACGTCCCGTCGCCGGCCCGTCAATGCCGGAGCGGTGCATTGCAGGAGACAGTGTGATGCCAGTGCTGGAACGGATCCGGGCCGAGGTCGAAGGCCATCCGATCGTGTTGTTCATGAAGGGTACGCCGCAGTTCCCGATGTGCGGCTTTTCCAGTCGCACCGTGCAGGCGCTGAAGGCCGCGGGCGCCACCGAGCTGCACACCGTCAACGTGCTGGAAGAACAGGAGATACGCGCCAACCTGCCGCGTTATTCCAACTGGCCGAGCTTCCCGCAATTGTTCATCCATGGCGAGCTGATCGGCGGTTGCGATATCGCGCTGGAGCTTTACGAATCCGGTGAGCTCGCGCGCATGATCGCGGAGACGCAGAAGGCGTGAGCGTGGCCGCAGCTGCCGATGCCGGTACGCTTGCCGGGCCGGCGTTGCGCGGTCCGGCTCTAAAGGGACGTGTCGTGCTGGTTGCCGGTGCATACGGCGGCCTGGGGGCCGCCGCGTCGCAAGCCTGCGCACGCGCTGGTGCGACCGTGGTGTTGCTCGGTCGCAAGCCGCCGAAGTTGAATCGCCTCTACGACAGGATCGTCGCCGAAGGCGGCGAAGCATTGCTGTATCCGCTCGACCTCGAGGGCGCCTCGCCGGACGATTACACCGAACTGGCCACGCGCATCGAAGCCGAATTCGGCCGGCTCGACGGCGTCCTGCATTGCGCTGCCGAGTTCCGCGGCCTGACCCCGCTTGCACATACCGACCCGGCCGCATTCGCGCGCGCGATCCACGTCAACCTCACCGCGCCGTGGTGGCTGACCCAGGCCTGCCTGCCGCTGCTGGCGAAGGCCGATGACGCCGCGGTGGTGTTCGCGCTCGACGACCTGCAGCAGGTGCGACAAGCCTTCTGGGGCGGCTACGGCATCGCCCAGCACGGGCTCGCAGCACTGGTCGGCATGCTGCATGCTGAACTCGCCAATGGTCCGGTCCGGGTCAGCGCGCTGCAGCCCGGGCCCATGCGGACTTCGCTGCGTGCCAAGGTCTTCGTCGAGGAGGACGACCGCATCGCCCGTGATCCGGCCGCCTACGCCGATGCGTGCGTCACCCTGTTGTCGCCGGCCGGTGGCGTGCATCGCGGCCAGGTGTGGAGCACACACGCCGAGAGCACGCGCGCATGACCATCGCTTCGGCCGCGCTGCTGCTGTTCCTGATCCTCGATCCGCTCGGCAACATCCCGGTATTCCTGAGCCTGCTGCGCACGCTGCCGCCGCAGCGGCAACGCTTGGTGCTGGCGCGGGAACTGCTGATCGCGCTGGGCGTGCTGATGCTGTTCCTGTGGGGCGGCCGCTACGCGCTGGAGTTGATGCACCTGCGCCAGGAATCGGTATCGATCG
This sequence comes from Luteimonas sp., assembly GCA_039919355.1. GTDB lineage: Bacteria > Pseudomonadota > Gammaproteobacteria > Xanthomonadales > Xanthomonadaceae > Cognatiluteimonas. The sequence continues at coordinate 11,508 of JBDSFV010000088.1, forward strand.
CCGGCGGGATCGTGCTGTTCCTGATCGGCCTGCGCATGATCTTCCCGCCGCCGGAAGGGCTGATGGGCGAACTGCCCGATGGCGAACCTTTCATCGTGCCGATGGCGATCCCGCTGGTGGCCGGTCCGTCCGGCATGGCCGCGGTGATGCTGATGGGCAGCCAGGAGCCCGACCGCATGGGCGCCTGGAGCCTGGCCTTGATGATCGCGTGGGCGGTGACCGCGGCGATCCTGTTCTCGGCCACCTACCTGTACAAGTGGCTGGGCTTGCGGGTGCTGACCGCGATCGAGCGGCTGATGGGCATGGTGATCGTGGCGATCTCGGTGCAGATGTCGAGGCCGCGCAGGCCGAGTTGGTAACCGACCTCCTTGGTGTACATGTACTCGTCGCGGTTGATCGAATGGCCGCCCCAGCACACCGCCAGGTTGGGCTCGCCCGGATGCAGCAC
>JBDSFV010000089.1:0-7161 GCA_039919355.1 Luteimonas sp.
GAACTGCGCCTCCGGGAAGACTTTTGCCAGGAACGACACCCGCAGCGCGTTTTTCGGGGTCTTGTCCATCATCCGCACGGGCACGCCCGCAGGAGGACGGCCCTCGCGGTCGCGCAGTTCGTCGAGATAGCGCGCGCGCAGGGTGGCGATCACATCGTCGCTGGCGTCGGCGGCATCGAGGCGGTTGGAGTCGAAGGCGCGCTCGCGCGGATGCAAGGCCGGCACGCCTTCGAGCACCGAATAGTTCTCGCGCCCGAGCGTGTACAACCGCGGCGCCTGGCCCAAGGCCTGGAACAGCATGGTCGAGCCCGAACGTGGCGCGCAGACCACGAACACCGGGCGCTCGAACATGGCGTCGTCGCGCTCGACCGGACGCGGTCCGGGCGGCGGCAGCGGCGCATGCTCGCGTGGCTCGGTCGGCTCGCGCGACAGGTCGGAATCCTTGACCGACGGCAGCAGTGCCAGCGAACGGATCGACACGGTCAGGTCGACGCCGTTGCGCAGTGCGAACATGCCCTTGAACGGTGGCAGCGCCTCGCTGAAGCGCTGCGCCTCGGCGCGAAACGCCGGTTTGCCGGCCTGGCTGTCGCCGAACTGCGACCACAGCGCATGCCAGTTCCGGGAGAACGTCGCAGCGAGACCCTGCAGTTGCACCAGCACCGGATGCGGCAACGCTTCGGAGAAGATGAAGCTGAGCGTGTCGCGCAATTCCCAAGGCGTCATCACTTCGGGCCGGTTGCAGGATTCGGTCGCGAGCGTGGCCGCCGCCCCCGGTGCAACGCGCTTCGGCGACCACTGGGACGGAGCCTGGTCGTGACGGCGGCCGGCGGACACCAGCTGCCAGAACCCTTCGCCGCCGACCGTGTCGGCCACCAGGTGGATGCGCCGCGTCTCGGCGGGATTGAGCACGCGGTGCAGGCGCCAGGTATCGAAGATCCAGCATTCGCCCGCCGCCATGTTGACTGCGGCGTCGCCGCATTCGAACCGCACTTCCGGACGTGTGATTACCGGCACGTGGACGCGCACACGTTCGCGCCAGTAATAATTGTTGTCGACGTGTGCGCTGACCTCGGCATTGCCATCCAGGCGCATGAAACGCGTGCGCCCGCATACCGCGCCGAGGCTCGCCAGCACCTGGCGGGTGTAGGGGCAGCGGTCGAGGTAGGGCGTGGGGCGCATCGGGCCGGCGGTGCGGTCGTCCTCGGGATCGCCCTCCACCGCCAGCAGCGGCAGGCCCCAGTTGCCGGCATAGCCCTGCGGATGCGGCCGCCAGGGCGCCTCGCCCAGCGCGGCGATCTCTTCGGCGATCACCGCGGCGTCGAACGCCAGCGGCAACTGGATGAAGGGCACCTGCAGTTTCACCACGCCTCCCGCGACACGCCCGGTTCCACCGGCACTGCAGAGCATGTTACGGCACGCCCCTGCCCTATCCGCGTCCGCGGGTGATGGTCAGGCCGATGAGGCGCGAGACCACCGCTGCGATGTAGCCAACGCCTGCGAACTGCTCCAGCATCACCAGCGCGCGTGCCGGCGAGCTGAGCGGGATGACATCGCCGAGGCCGGTCGCCGAGAGGTTGGTGAAGCTCAGGAACAAAAGTTCCATCCAGTTCCGCGGACGTTCGGGATCGACCATGCCGGTGAAACTGCCCGGAACCCAGGCCTGGCAGACGAAATATGCGTAGGCGAACCCCCCAGGCCAGCAGCGTGAACGTCGCGGCAGCCGCGAACAGCTCGTCGGTGGTGACACGATGGTCGTGCAGCATGTAGGCGATCAGACTGCCTGCGGCGTAGAAATACAGCGCCGATTCCAGCAGCGCCGACACCGGCAGCAGCTGCGCGTGACCGAAGCCGATACCGATCAGCGTCAACGCCATCGCCGGCACCGCCAGCAGCCACGCAACGCTATTGATCGCCGGGCTGCGATTGACCACCCATACCACGAGCGGCACTACCACCAGCGCGACCGCGCCGAATATCATGCGCCCGCTCTGGGTGTCGTCCATCAGCGGATACAGCAGCAGGCTCAGCAGCTGCGCCGCCAGCAGGAATGCCGAAGGATGCCGGCGTGCCAGCGATGTCCGTGGCAACGAATGCGTCGGCGTTTGCATCAGGGGACGTGGAGGATGCCGTACTGGTAGCGCAGCGCGTAATAGATCACGTACAGCCACGACAGCAGACCGTGCACGATCGCCCACAACAGCGACTTGTTGGCCGTCCACGAGATCGCGATCGCCAGCGCGCTGCCGAAGCTGACGCCCGCCTTCGCCCACTGGCTGCCGTTGCGCATCGCTCACACCTCCCGATAGACCTGCGAACCGGCCTCGCGGAATTCGGCCGCCTTTTCCGCCATCCCGGCCTGCAGCGCACCGGTATCGTCGACACCGTGCTCGGCGGCATAGTCGCGAACGTCCTGGGTGATCTTCATCGAGCAGAAATGCGGGCCGCACATCGAGCAGAAGTGCGCGAGCTTGTGCGCGTCCTTGGGCAGGGTTTCGTCGTGGAAATCCTTGGCCTTGTCCGGATCCAGGCCGAGGTTGAACTGGTCTTCCCAGCGGAACTCGAAGCGCGCCTTCGACAGTGCGTTGTCGCGCACCTGCGCGCCGGGATGGCCCTTGGCGAGGTCGGACGCATGCGCGGCGATCTTGTAGGCCATGATGCCGTCGTGCACGTCCTCGCGGTTGGGCAGGCCGAGGTGCTCCTTCGGCGTGACGTAGCACAGCATCGCGGTGCCAAACCAGCCGATCATCGCCGCACCGATCGCGGACGTGATGTGGTCGTAGCCCGGCGCAATGTCGGTGGTCAGCGGGCCGAGCGTATAGAACGGCGCTTCGCCGCACTCGGCCAGCTGCTTGTCCATGTTCTCCTTGATCAGCTGCATCGGCACGTGGCCGGGGCCTTCGATCATGGTCTGGACGTCGTGCTTCCAGGCGATCTTCGTGAGCTCTCCCAGCGTTTCGAGCTCGCCGAACTGCGCGGCGTCATTGGCGTCGGCGATGCAACCGGGGCGCAATCCGTCGCCGAGCGAGAAGGCGATGTCGTAGGCCTTCATGATCTCGCAGATGTCCTCGAAGTGGGTGTAGAGGAAATTCTCCCTGTGGTGCGACAGGCACCACTTGGCGAGGATCGAACCGCCGCGCGAGACGATGCCGGTGACGCGTTTGGCGGTCAGCGGCACGTAACGCAGCAGCACGCCGGCGTGGATGGTGAAGTAGTCGACGCCCTGCTCGGCCTGCTCGATCAGGGTGTCGCGGAAGATCTCCCAGGTCAGCTCCTCGGCGCGGCCGTCGACCTTTTCCAGCGCCTGGTAGATCGGAACGGTACCGATCGGCACCGGCGAGTTGCGCAGGATCCACTCGCGGGTTTCGTGGATGTGCTTGCCGGTGGACAGGTCCATCACCGTGTCGGCGCCCCAGCGGATCGCCCACACCAGCTTCTCGACTTCCTCGGCGATCCCGGAACTCACCGCGGAGTTGCCGATGTTGGCGTTGATCTTGGTGAGGAAGTTGCGGCCGATGATCATCGGCTCGCTCTCGGGATGGTTGAGGTTGTTGGGCAGGATCGCGCGGCCGCGCGCGATCTCGTCGCGGACGAACTCGGGGGTGATCAGCTTCTGGATATTGGCGCCGAAGCTTTCGCCCGCATGCTGCATCAACAGGCCGGCGTCGCGCATCGACTCGAGCCGCTGGTTCTCGCGAATCGCGACGAATTCCATCTCCGGGGTGACGATGCCCTGGCGCGCGTAATGCATTTGCGAGACGTTGGCGCCAGCGAACGCGCGGCGCGGCAGCGGCCGGTTCGGGAAGCGCACGCTGTCCAGTCGTGCATCGGTCTCCCGCCCGCGGCCGAATGCCGACGACAACGCCGGCAGCGGCTCGCTGTCGCCGCGCCCGGCGATCCATGGCGCACGCAGCGACGCGAGGCCGGCGGCCAGATCGATGCTCGCGTCGGGATCGGAATACGGACCGGAGGTGTCGTAGACGGTGATCGCGGGATTGTCCTCGCCGCCGAACATGGTCGGCGTCTGCGACTGCACGATCTCGCGCATCGGCACCCGCAGGTCGGCGCGCGAGCCTTGCACGTGGATCTTGCGGGAACCGGGGATCGGCCGGGTGACCGCCTCGGAGAGCTGTTCGGTGTCGCGGATCAATTGCGAGGGCACTGCGTTCATGGCATTCGTCCAGTCGACACGCTCTTTCCAGAGCCGGGGGACGAAGCGGCGGCGCGCACCGGCATGGCGGTATCGCGAAGCTTCCCTACGCCGGTCTCAACCGGATCAGGTTCGAAGGGACTGTCTCAACCGGCCACAACCGGTACCCCCGCTTCGGCTGCTATTGCACCATGCCGGGCGCGTCGAGGCCAGCTTTGCGCCCCTCTCCCGGCGGGCGAGGGGTTGGGGCGCTTCGCGCCGCCTTCTCCCAAGGGAGAAGCGAACGTCAGCGCAACGACGCGTTGATCTTGTCCAGCGCGGCCGCACCAGGATTCAACTCGGCGGCGCCCAGGGTATTCAACGGCGCGGCGATGGTGTTGAGGTGGCCGTGCAGGTCGCCGGCGACGGGATCGATGTAGAGCAGGCCGGTCACCACCTCGCCCTGCGCCTGGCGCTGCTGGATGATGTTCATCGCGGCGATGCGGTCGCGCGGGTCGTAGCCGGCGTCGAGCTTGCGCAGGCGCAGCAGCGAGCCGTCGTGCTGCTCGACCTCGATCAACTTGCCCTCGGCGTACTCGACCGCGATCTCGGCGCGCGGCAGGATCACGTCCATGCGGTTCACCGCCTCGTTGTGCTCGCGCACGTACTCGTAGCTCTTGGTACTGCCGGGATGGTTGTTGAAGGCGACGCAGGGACTGATCACGTCGAGGAAGGCCGCTCCACGATGCGACAGCGCGCCCTTGATCAGCGGCACCAGTTGCTGCTTGTCGCCCGAGAAGCTGCGTGCGACATAGCTGGCGCCGAGTTGCAGCGCCATCGCCACCAGGTCGAGCGGGCTGTCGGTATTGGCGACGCCCTTCTTCGACACCGAGCCCTGGTCGGCGGTGGCCGAGAACTGGCCCTTGGTCAGCCCATAGACGCCGTTGTTTTCGACGATGTAGACCATGTCGACACCGCGCCGGATCGCGTGCACGAACTGGCCGATACCGATCGATGCCGAGTCGCCGTCGCCTGAGACGCCGAGGTAGATCAACTCACGGTTGGCGAGGTTGGCACCGGTCAGCACCGACGGCATGCGCCCGTGCACGGTGTTGAAGCCGTGCGACTGGCCGAGGAAGTAGTCCGGCGTCTTGGAGCTGCAACCGATGCCGGACAGCTTGGCGACGCGGTGCGGCTCGATGTCGAGCTCCCAGCAGGCCTGGATGATCGCCGCCGAGATCGAGTCGTGGCCGCAGCCCGCGCACAGCGTGCTGATCTTGCCTTCGTAGTCGCGACGGGTGAAGCCGATCGCGTTGCAGGAGAGCGAGGGGTGGTGGAGCTTGGGTTTGACGAGGTAGGTCATTTGCTTCGCTCTTTCTGTTTCCCTTCTCCCACCGGGAGAAGGTGCCCCGGCTTCTATCAAGGCTGGGGCGGATGAGGGAACGGCAATTCAGTGTGTGGCGGAAGTACGTCGCAGCGGAAAGGGCGCTCCCTCATCCGGCGCTCCGCGCCACCTTCTCCCGTCGGGAGAAGGGAGAGCAGTCGCGCAACTGTCCGCTGATCGCATCTGAAATAAACCGCGCCGTGATCGGCGTCCCGTCGTAATGCAGTACCGCGATCAAGCGCGCGGGATCGATGCCGAACTCGTCGACCAGCAGCATGCGCATCTGCCCGTCGCGATTCTGCTCGATCACGAACACCGATTCGTGCGCGTCGATGAATTCGCGCACAGACTCCGGGAACGGAAACGCGCGCAGGCGCAGCGTGTCGAGGGCAATGCCTCCGCCTTGCAATCGCTCGATCGCCTCGGCCATCGCCGGACTGGTCGAACCGAAATGGATGGCGCCATGTTTCGCCGACATGGGAGCCTTCTGCACGACCGGTTGCGGCACCAGCGATTTCGCCGTATCAAACTTCTGCAGCAGCCGTTGCATGTTGTAGACGTAGTCCGGGCCACGCTCGGAATACTGCGCCTGCGGGTTGCGCGAGGTGCCGCGGGTGAAGTAGGCGCCCTTGTCGGCATGCGTGCCGGGGTAGGTGCGGTACGGAATGCCGTCGCCGTCGACATCCTTGTAGCGCGCGAACTCCCGGCCTGCTTCCAGCTCCTGCGTCGTCATCACCTTGCCGCGGTCGTAACCGCGCGCGTCGTCCCAGGCGAACGGTGCGCACAGGCGCTGGTTCATGCCGATGTCCAGGTCGGTCATGACGAAAATCGGCGTCTGCAGCCGGTCCGCAAGATCAAGCGCCAGCGCCGAGAACTCGAAGCACTCGTGCGGGTCCTCCGGGAACAGCAGCACGTGCTTGGTATCGCCGTGCGAGGCATGGGCGCAGGCGAGGATGTCGGACTGCTGCGTGCGCGTCGGCATGCCGGTGGACGGCCCACCGCGCTGCACGTCGATGATGGTCACCGGGATCTCGGCGAAGTATGCCAGGCCGATGAACTCGTTCATCAGCGAGATGCCCGGGCCAGCGGTGGTGGTGAACGCGCGTGCGCCGTTCCAGCCGGCGCCGACGACGATGCCGATCGAGGCGATCTCGTCCTCGGCCTGGATGATCGCGTAGCGCGCGCGACCTTCGGCATCGACGCGGTATTTCTGGCAGTACTGCTGGAAGGCCTCGGCCAGCGACGATGACGGCGTGATCGGATACCAGGCGCACACCGTCGCGCCGCCGTAGACGCAGCCCAGGGCGGCGGCGGCGTTGCCTTCGACGAAAATCCTGTCGCCGACGGCATCCGCCTTCTGCACGCGCAATCCGATCGGATGCGGCAGGTGTCCGCGCACCCAGTCGCGGCCGAGGTGCAGCGCCTCGAAGTTCGGATCGAGCAGTTTCGGCTTGCTCTTGTACTGCTCGCCGATCAGCGCCTCGATCACCGGCACCTCGATGTCGAGCAATGCGCTCAAGGCGCCGATGTACATGATGTTCTTGAACAGCTGCCGCTGGCGCGGGTCGCTGTAGGTGGCGTTGCAGATCTCGGTCAGCGGCACGCCGATGATGTTGACGTCGTCGCGGAATTTCGACTTCGGCAGCGGCTT
>JBDSFV010000090.1:0-7451 GCA_039919355.1 Luteimonas sp.
CGGTGCGGCGCTGGGTGCATTGAAGACCGGCACCCGCATCGCCACCAAGTTCGTGCGGCGCAATCCGGCGGTTGCCGTTGCGGCTGCGGCCGGCGCCGGCCTGCTGTGGTACGCCGTGCACCGCAAGGCGAAACAGGCCGAGAACGGTGCGATCGAAGGCCGCGCCACGCGGATCGAGGCCAAGCGCGCCGATGGCGGCACCCGCAAGCGCAGCAATGGCCGGCGCAGCCGCCGCGCCAAGCCCGCCAGCGACAGCTGATACGCCGCATCGATTGACGCGGGCCGCCGCGGCGCCTGCCGTGACCCAGCCCGGCTCACCCGGCGATGGGCGCGGCGCCGGTATCCGTGGCTGCGGGCAGTTCGATCACGAACCGCGCGCCGCCGCCTTCGCGATCCTCGTACCAGAGCTGGCCGCCGCTGTCGGCGAGGATCTGCTTGGCCAGCGACAAGCCGAGTCCGCTCGACAGGCCGTCGGCGGGATCAGCCTCGGTCAGGCGTACGAACGGCTTGAACAGTTTGCGCTGCCGCCCGGCCGGGATGCCGGGTCCGCGATCCTCGACCAGCAGTTGCCAGAAGCCGGGCGAGCCGCTGCGTATCGAGAGTTCGATCGCGCTGTCCGGCGCATATTTCATCGCGTTGCCGACCAGGTTCTCGGCCACCTGCCGCAGCACCAGGCCATCGATCGCGACCCGGCTGTCGTTGCCGGCCCTGGTGGTGTCCAGACGCAGGCCGCGGCTCTCCAGCTGCAACTCGTAACGCCCGACGATCCAGGCGACCACGTCGCTCAGCAGGACCGATGCGGCGCCGTCACGGCGTTCGTTGGCGCGCATGGCCTGCGTTTCCAGATAGCGACGGATGTAGCCCAGGGCGTCGCTGGCGCTTTCGTGGATCATCTCCAGGTAGCGCGGCACACGGTCGGGTTTGCAGCCATCGTTGCGCAGCACGTCGCTGGCGAACAGCACGCTGCTGAGCGGATTCTTGAGGTCGTGCGCGACCAGGTTGACCAGCTCCTGGCGTTCGCGGGCGACGCGCTCGAGGCGGTCGCGGGTGAGCTTGAGGCCGACGTGGGCGTTGACCCGCGCCAGCAGTTCCTCCGGCATGAACGGCTTGGTGACGTAGTCGACGGCGCCGGCGTCGAACGCGCGCAGCAGCAGTTCGCGATCCTGCGCCGCGGTCAGGAACACCACCGGCAGCTTGAGCAGTTCCGGGAGCTGCTTGATCTCGGCCAGCAGCTCGAAGCCGTCCATGCCCGGCATTATCATGTCGAGCAGCAGCAGGTCCGGCACGCGGGTGGTGGCGAGCGCCAGCGCCTCGCCACCATTGCCGGCGGTCTCGACCTCGTAGCCGTGCCGCGACAGCAGTGCGCTGACCGCACGCAGGTTGGCCGGCTGGTCGTCGACGACAAGGATGCGACCGGAGTTGGCGCCGGAGTTCGCCATCGACTCTCTCGTTGTGGCCCCTGGGCGCCCGCGACACGCGGCGGGCCGCATTCATGAATGCCTGCGCAAGTTAACAGAATCGTCCGGGCTGCAGCGCACCGGCGGAGCGCGGGCATGAAGCGTTCAGATTGCCGCGTGCGCTACAGCACAAGCGCGTGCCAGTGTTCCGGCGCCAGCGCGTCCAGCCGCCAGGCACCAATCGCGATGCGGACCAGCCGCAGGGTCGGCAGCCCGACGGCGGCGGTCATGCGCCGCGCCTGCGCCGGCCGCGTCGGGCCATCGTTGAGGGCGACCCCGTCGCGCAACGCGGCCAGTTGCGCCGCCGACGGTTCGCCTTCGACCTGCACCCGGTAGGTCTTGGGCTGCTTGTGCCGGGGATCGGTGAGCCGGTGCGCGAGCGTGCCGTCGTCGGTCAGCAGCAGCAGGCCTTCGGAATCGAAGTCGAGCTGGCCGGCCGGATACACCCCGGGCGGCCGGCCGAATTCCGCGAGCGTGCGCCGCGGCGGCAGGCTGTGGTGGTGAACTGGCACAGCACGCCGTAGGGCTTGTTGAAGGCGATCAGCATGGCTTGATCCCTTCTCCCCTCCGGGAGAAGGGCCCCGCAGGGCCGATGAGGGTTCGGTGTCAGCGTGTGGCTGCGTACTCGCGCCGAACCCTCACCCCACCCCCTCTCCCGATGGGAGAGGGGCTTTATCGCATCGGCTTGCGGAACTTCAGCGTCATGCGATCGCTTTCGCCGATGGCAAGATAAGTCGCCTGGTCCGCCTCGCCCAGCTGCAGCGTCGGCGGCAGCGTCCACACGCCTTGCGGATAATCCTTGCGGTCCCTGGGGTTGGCGTTGACTTCGCTCTTCGCGTCGAGCTTGAAACCGGCAGCGGTCGCGTAGTCGATCACCTGCTGTTCGGTGACGTAACCGTGCTTGCCGTCGGTGGCTGATCCCGCATTCGCGCGATGGTCGGTGACGCCGAGCACGCCCCCCGGCTTGAGCACGTCGAAGAAGGCACCGAACATTGCGGCCTGGGTGCCGGCCATCACCCAGTTGTGCACAGTGCGGAAGGTCAGCACGGCGTCGGCGCTCGCAGGTGGTCCGAGTATCGGCGCCTTCGGATCGAATTCGATGGTGGCAGCGTTGCCGTAGTGGACCGGAGCGGTGGCGAATTTCACCGCCAGCGCCTGCTTGTCTCTCGCGGCCTCGCCGTCGGGCCTTGAGGGTTTCGCCACGGCGGCAATGTAGTGGCCATCGGCATTGAGATAGGGCGCGAGAATCTCGGCATACCAGCCGCCACCGGGCGTGATCTCAATGACGGTCTGGTCCGGCATCAAGCCGAAGAAGGTGAGGGTTTCGCGCGGATGGCGGTATCGGTCGCGCGCGGTGTTCTTGGCCTCGCGCCAGTCGCCGGCGATTGCGGTATCGAGCGTGGCTGGCGTATCTGCGACTGCGACTGCGACTGCGATCGCGGCCGGGGCCTCGGCTTCGGTCACCTCGGAGGAGGGCGTGGTGGAAGTGCAGGCAACGAGCAGGCCCGGGAGCAGCGTGGCAAGCAGTAGGGGTTTCATGCGGAGATCTCGACAGGAACGGAGCGCTAGCCTAACGCCAAAGCCGCGGCCGCGGCGACCGTCAGTGCCGGCGCGATGCACGCGGGTGCTTCTGTCTTTTCGCGACGGGTGTCGGGCCGGCAAGCCCGGCATCCGCGCGTGCTTCCGCCAGCAGCCAGTCGCGGAATGCGACCAGGCCGGCATGCGATTCCGAACGCGCGGGATACACCAGGTAGTGCGCAAACTCCGCCTTGAGGCATGCGTCGAACAGGGTCACCAGCCGCCCGGCTTCGACCAGCGGCCGCGTCAGCGTCAGGCGTCCCAGCGCAACGCCGAGCCCTTCCGATGCCGCACGGTGCAGGGTGTCGGAGTCATCGAAGGTGGCGACGAAACGCTTCGGCAGCGTGCCGCCGAAGTGCGCGAACCACTCGCTCCAGCGGCCGCCGGGCGCGCCCAGCAACGGAAAGCGGTCCAGCGTGTGCAGGGTCGGCTTGCCGAGGCGTTCGATCAGCGCAGGGCTCGCGGTCGGCGTGACCCAGTCGTCGAGCAGGTGCACCGCCTGCAGGCCGGGCCACTGGCCAGGACCGAAACGCAGGCCGGCATCGACCGAAGTGTCGCGCGCGAAGTCGACCAGTGCGGAAGTCGACTGCAGGTTGATCTCCAGTTGTGGATGCGCGGCGAGGAAGCGCGGCAGGCGCGGTACCAGCCAGCTCGAGGCGAACGATGGCATCAGCGAAATCGTCAGCACGTCGTCGCGGCGCACGCGGAACGGGCGCAGCGCCTGTTCGAGCGCGTCGAAGTGCGCGGCGACGCGCTCGAACAGCTGGCGTCCGTCCGCGGTCAGTTCCACCCCGCGCGCGTTGCGGACGAACAGGCGCTGGCCGACGCGTTCCTCGAGCCCGCGGATCTGGTGGCTCAGCGCGCTGACGGTGAGATGCAGCGCATCGGCCGCGCGCGACAGGTTGCCGCTGCGCGCAGCGGCGACGAACCCCTGGAGGGCATGCAACGGTGGTCGGGCCATGTCGTCTTCCTTGAATTAAATTCAAGACTCACTTGCATAACTCTCGCTTTTCATGCAGGAAGGATGCGCCTATCTTGCGAATCGTTCAACGAGGCAGTGCATCCGGGCGCTGCCGGGCGAGACCGAGGAGGCAACCATGAACATCTTCAAGGGCCTGTTGTTCCTGCAGGGTTATGTCAACGCGGCCGACTTCGTCGACGCGCACGAGCGGCCGCACTACGGCGCCGCCACCGTCGCCAGGAAGCTCGCCCCACCGCTGGGCAATCGCGCGGCGTCCAGGGACTGGTTCGGCAGCGATGGCGGGAAGCCGGTCGACCCCGGGATCGATGCAGGCTGCGTCGTGGGCGGGTGCGGTTGAGCATCGACAGACGCGCCAGGAAAAACGGAAGGCCGCCCCAGGGCGGCCTTCCTGGTATGGCCCCGTCATTCCGAACGGAGCGAGGGATCTGCTTTACGTTCGAGCGAAAGCAGATCCCTCACCTGTGGCTCGGGATGACACAGGTCAAAGATGCTTGATGATCTCGTCGGCGAACTTGCTGCACTTGATCTCGGTCGCGCCCTCCATCAGCCGGGCGAAGTCGTAGGTAACGCGCTTGCTGGCGATCGCGCCGTCCATCGCCTTGATGATCGCGTCGGCGGCCTCGGTCCAGCCCAGGTAACGCAGCATCATCTCGCCCGACAGGATCAGCGAGCCCGGGTTGACCTTGTCCAGGCCCGCGTACTTCGGCGCGGTGCCGTGGGTCGCCTCGAACACCGCATGGCCGGTGACGTAGTTGATGTTGGCGCCCGGCGCGATGCCGATGCCGCCGACCTGCGCGGCCAGCGCGTCGCTGAGGTAATCGCCGTTGAGGTTGAGCGTGGCGCAGACGTCGTATTCCTTCGGCCGCAGCAGGATCTGCTGCAGGAAGGCGTCGGCGATCGCGTCCTTGATGATCAAGCCCGCGCCCGGCTTGCCTTCCGGGATCACGTGCCAAGGCCCGCCGTCGAGTTCGACCGCACCGAAGAAGTCGCACGCGACCTGGTAGCCGAAGTCGCGGAACGCGCCTTCGGTGAACTTCATGATGTTGCCCTTGTGCACCAGCGTGACCGACTTGCGCTTGTTGGCGATCGCGTAGCTGATCGCGCTGTGCACCAGGCGCTCGGTGCCCAGATACGAGACCGGTTTGATGCCGACGCCGACCTGCACCGGCAGCGTGCGATGTGGCGCGCCGATGCTTTCCAGCTTCGCCAGCCATGCGTCGTTCCTCGCCTGAGTGCCGAAGCGGATCTTGTCGAACGACTGCGGGAATTCCCGCTGCAGGAAGTCGAGTACCTTCTGCGCGTCGGCCGAGCCGGACTCGAATTCGATCCCGGCGTAGATGTCCTCGGTGTTCTCGCGGAAGATCACCATGTCGACGTCGCCCGGCTGCTTCACCGGCGAAGGCACGCCCTCGAACCAGCGCACCGGACGCAGGCACACAAACAGGTCGAGCATCTGCCGCAGCGCGACGTTGAGCGAGCGGATGCCGCCGCCGACCGGCGTGGTCAGCGGGCCCTTGATGCTGACCAGGTATTCGCGGCATGCATCGACGGTTTCATTGGGCAACCAGTTGCCGGTGGCGTTGAACGCCTTTTCGCCGGCGAGCACTTCCATCCACTGGATCTTCTTCTTGCCGCCGTAGGCCCTGGCCACGGCTGCGTCGAGCACACGCACCGAGGCGCGCCAGATGTCCGGGCCGGTGCCGTCGCCTTCGATGAACGGAATGATCGGGCGATCCGGAACATTGAGGCCGGTCGGCGACTTGGTGATCCTGGCGCCACCGGCGGGCGGCGTCGGGGTGAACGTGTCTGTGACAGCGGGGGCCATGCGAATCTCCGTGCGAAGCCGCGCGGCGAGCGCCGCGGGCGAGTCGGGTATTGTCGCGGGTCGGGCTGGTCCGGGCAAAACCCGCAGGACGCGCTGGCCTGATGAACCTCGTTCACAGTCAGGTGAGAGGGCTCTTCGCGCGGGGATGCTAGGCTTCAGCGGCACTCGGCGTTGTCCACTCCACGCTGCCCCTTGAGTTCCCGTGCAACTCACGACGACAACCACGGCGATGAGCAAACAAACACAGCACAAGCAGGTCGAGGTGTTCTGGGGCGAGATCGCCTCTTGCGACCACGTGGTGCAGATCTACCAGGACGAAAGCGTGTTCATGGATACGCTTGTGGGCTTCATCGGTTCCGGGCTGCATGCGGGCGAGGCGACGGTGGTGATCGCAACGGCGTCGCACTTGTCCTCGCTCGAATCGCGATTGCTGGCCGCCGGGCACGACCTGGTCGCCGCGCGCGACCACGGGCAATACATCGCGATGGACGCGGCGGGGACCCTGGCCCGGTTCATGGTGGCTGGCTGGCCGGACGACGAACGTTTCGCGCAAGTGATCCACGCGGTGCTCCGCGACGCCAGGCACGGCGGGCGCAAGGTGCGCGCATTCGGCGAAATGGTCGCGTTGCTGTGGGCGCAGGGCCACCATGGCGCCACCGTGCGGCTGGAACATCTCTGGAACGACTTTTGCACGGACAACGCACTCGCCCTGTTTTGCGCCTATCCGCGCATCGGAGCGACCCGTGACGTGACCGAATCGCTCGCCGAGGTCTGCGCACTGCATTCCCGGGTGATCGCTGCCTGACGGCGGGCGCGGCGCACAAGCGTCAAGCCTGCATGCTGAACGACTTTCGGTGAGGCGTGAGCCGCAGCGCCCGCAGAAAAAAACGGGCGCGACCGGTGGCCGCGCCCGTGTGGTTGCCTGTTTGCGGGTCGTGCTTACTTGACGTCGAACTCGCGCGTCTGCACCACGTTGCCGTCCATCATCACTTCCAGCTTGTACTTGCCGGCCGGCCAGCCGCCGGGTTTGCTGATGCTGAAGTCGGTGACCTGCGGACCTGCCGGCACCGACTTGTCCTGGGTGTCGATCACCTGGCCATCCTGGAACGTCCACCTGGCGGTGAGGTTGCCGCCGCTGCCGCCGTCGCTGGCGACCGAGGCGTGGATGGTGTCGCTTTTGGCGAAGCTCATCATCGGCGCGCTGACGCGGTTGTCGGCGCCGACAGCATTGCCCAGGTCAACGGTGGTGACGCTCATCATCGCCGCGGGTGCGGGTGCCGGTTCGGACGGCATCGGCGCCGGGGTGGCCGGCCCGCTGGCGGGCGGGGTCATCGCGGTTTCGTCCTTCTTCTTGCAGCCGGCCAGCGCCAGAGTGGCGAACAGCGCGGCCGCGATCGCGGTATGCAGGGAATGGCGGGTCATGGTCGATCTCCGTGGCAGGGCGTGGATGGATGCGGATCAGTCGGCCGGAAGCTTGAGCACCTGGCCCGGAAAGATCTTGTCGGGATCATCGATCTGGTCGCGGTTGGCCGCGAAGATCGCGTGCCAGCGGCTGGCCTTGCCGTAGTGGTGCTGCGCGATGTGCGACAGCGTGTCGCCTTTCTGCACG
>JBDSFV010000091.1:0-4215 GCA_039919355.1 Luteimonas sp.
AACCGACGCCGCCGAGCCATCGGCCTCGCTCGCAGGCGTGGTACACGACGCCGACGCGACGCCCGCGGATCTTGCCGCCGGAGCGACCTGGCGCCTGCCGGGACAGTTCGCGGCGGACACCAGCGGCACCTGGCTGCAGCAGCACTTCGGGGCGGGCAACGTGCGCATCGCCGACGTGCCCGGCGCCGAAGGCGAAACCTCGCGCGGCGTGATCCTGTTCCCTGACGATGCCAGCCGCCGCGCCTATCTCCATTTCCAGGACGAACAGCAGCTGCACGGGCTCAGCCTGGTCCGGGTGATGGACGCGGGTTCGCGCTGGCAGCTCGACAACGGGATCGCGATCGGCATGCCGCTGTCGCAACTGCTGGCCATGAACGGCAAGCCGATCCGGTTCACCGGCTTCGACTGGGATTACGGCGGCGCGATCAGCGACTGGAATGGCGGCCGGCTGCAACCTGCCGACGACGATCCACACCGCCGCGGCATCCGCCTGGACCACCGCGAGGCGCCCGATGGTGCCTATCCGATGGGCGATGCGACGTTCTCCAGCGACGATGCCCGCTATCCCCAACTCGGAAGCGTGGTCATGGTCGGCGAGATCAGCGTGTCGTTCCCGGGCGAGGACGATCTCTAGCGCTTCACGACTTTTCTCTTGAGATGCAAGAGCAAAAGCGCCCCTCATCCGCCTTCGGCACCTTCTCCCCGCAAAACAACGCAGGGAGAAGGAAGACAATCGCCGGCTTTCACCGAATGACGGATTTCAAAGTTCGAAGCGATAGCTCAGCTTCACCAGCAACTGCTCGCTGTCGTGCAAGGAGAAACTGTCGCCGAGCAGCGGTCCGACATCCTGCGAGAATTCTTCGAAGCCGAATCCGCCACGAACGTAGGCGATATAGAGGTTCGACAGCGGTGCCAGCTCGTAGCGATAGCGGATCTGGAAGCCGAGATTGCGCAGGCTGAAGTCAGCGACCGGATCGTTGCTCGCGACCGGTGTGCCATCCGGCGCGATGCGCCAGGCCTGGCGCAGGCGCGCATCGAGCGCAATGGTCTCAAGCTTGACCCGCAACTCCTGTTTCGCACTGATGGTCCACTGCGCGCCGCCATTGAGCTGCAGCGTGTCGGCACTGAAGCTGCCGAGCAGGTTGTCGCCCTGCCAGATCAGCCAGTCCGGATTGTGCTGCGCGTACAGCTCGGCATAGAAGCTGAGGTTGTCGTTGACGAAGTAGGTCGGGTTGAAATCGAACGTGACCGACCCGTTGCGCGGCCCGTCGAGTCCTTCTGCGGCGTAACGCACGTTGCCGTACAGCGACCAGCGCCCCTTGCGCGGGCGGAAGCGCTCGTAGTACAGGTACAGCTTGGCCGGCACGTTGATCACGCCGTGGCCGCGGGTGATGCGATCGTCGTGCCCGGAGGTGAATCCGGAAATCTCGAAGAACTCGTTGCCGCCGTCGCGCGTGTCGCTGCCGCGGCTCAGCGACCACGCATCGGCGATATGCACGCCGCTGTCGCTGGCGCGGCGCGACACCGCGTAGCGCCAGTCGTGGGATGCGTACGAGGACGTTTCCGGCAGGCTGGAGACGCGATGCCCGAGTTCGTAGCGCAGGTAGTTGTAATTGTTGCGCTCGAGGAAACCGAAATCGTTGAGCTGCAGGTCGCCGCCCAGGTGCAGTCCGTACAGCTGCTGGCGCCAGCCGTTGCCCAAGTCGTGGTCGATCCTGACCTGGCCGCCGGAGTCGCGCGTGTCCTCACCCGCCTGCTGCACCTGGCTGGCGACCAGCGTCGTTCGAATGCCGAGCTGCGCGTTCGGGTTCCAGCGATGGTCGAACTCGTACACCGTCGCCTGCCGGTCCAGGAACGGCCGATCGACGCGGGTGACCATCGCGCCGACGCCCTGCGTGCTGAAATCGCGGGTGCCGCGCAGTGCGAAGAAATCGCGGCCGACCTCGTCCGCTTCGGTCGCGGCGAACACCCCGTAGTTGACATCGCCGAGACTGCCGTTGACCTTGGCCGCGGCAGTGACGTCGCCGGCGCCGCTGCCGTCGTCGGCCGTGCCACCGACGCGGCGCGTGTAGATCAGCCGGTTGGCGTTGTTGAGCGAGCCGAACGGCACGTCGAAGAAACCCTGGTTCTCGGTGAAGAACGGGCGCTTGTCGCTGAAGAAGGTCTCGACCGCGCTGAAGTTGACCACCAGCTGGTCGCTCTCCACCTGGCCGAAGTCCGAATTGAGCGTGGCGCTGAGCTGGAACCTGCCGTTGGGCTTCCAGAAGACGTCGCCGCCGGTGTCGAAATCGCTCCTGCCGCGGACGTTGTCGAAGACGCCGACCACGAAGGGCGTGACCGCGAACAGCGCCTGGCTGTATTCAGGCACTTCCAGCGGCGACAGCACCGACAGGAAGCGCGGCTCGGCGAAACTGATCGCTGGCCACGACATGCGCTCGCCACTGACGCCGACCACGCGGTCGAGCGAGATGCCGAGCGTGCGCTTGCCGTCCTTGCCGCCGCGCATCGGCGCGATGTACCACGGGATCAGCAATTCCACCGACCAGCTGTCGCCATCCTCGGAGGTGGCATGCTTCCAGACGCCGTCCCAGTCGGAGTTGAACTGGTTCTCGTTGCTGATGGTTTTGTCGATGATGCTGTCCGACAGCAGCACCGTGAAGTTGTAGCCGGTACGGCCGTCGCCGTCGAAGTCGACGTAGAGGTTGACACGGTCGGCCTGCGCGCCGGCGTCGCGCTGGGCGGCCTGGCGGGTGCGCGGCACGCTGGCCGGCTGCGTATTGCGCATGCCCACGGCGAGGCCTTCCGGCGTGGCGAGCACCCAGGCTTCGGTCGGATAGGGCGTCGGCGCGCGCGACAGCGGCTGGGTCAGGCGGAAGTCGGTGACATGCTGCGCGCCTTGCCATTCTGCAGAGTCGATGCGGCCGTCAACCTCGATCGCCCAGGCCGGCGCGGCCAAAGCGGACAGGATCGCGAGGGTCAGCGGTGCGCGCATTGGGATCCAGACACGAACTGGCCCGCGCAGGCTAACTGCGTCGGCCGCCATTAGCGACTGGCGGAAGTCATGGCGACCTTTTGCACGGGTGGTGCATTGCGGGTGCGTCGGCTCAGCGCTTGGGCTTGAGCATCGTCCCGGTGCAGTTCCTGGCGCCGCAGTGGCAGGCCCAGATCTTCTTCAGGCGGGCGGTGTGCGGCTCGTCGAGGGTGATGCCGTAATCGTAGGTCAGTTCCTCGCCTGCCTTGATCGCACGCATGGCCTCGATGAACACACGCGATTTCCGCGGATCGTGCTCGTTCTCGTCGAGCACCGCCTCGCAGTTCGGCGCACAGCCGTGGTTGATCCAGCGCGCGCTGTTGCCCTCGTGGTTGGCGTCGATGACGTATTCGTCATTGAGGGTGAACAGGAAGGTGTGGCCGCTGTCGACATCGCCGCTGTCGCCGGCATCGACGTCCACGTGGGTGCGGCGCCGGCCCTTGTACTCGATGATCCGTTCGCCCCTGGCGATCGGGGCGACGGCGAACACGCCGTTGCCGTGGATGGCGGATTTGCGGGCGAAGATCTTGCGCGGCATGCGGGGTTTTCCTGGTGTGCGAACTGCAATTGTCGCCCGGATGTCCCGGCCGCGGCTACGCCGTGGCCGGTCGCGGCGCATTCCTGCGTGGTCGTGATTACCGTCCACCAAAACCACACACATGCGCCTACTTCCAACTGCCACCCTCCTGGCCACTTCCCTTCTGCTCGCGCTCGCCGGCTGCAACCGCAACGCCGCGAATGCCGACGCCGAGCCCGCCGCTCCCGTTGCTGCCAATCCCGCCGCTCCGTCCAACGCCGATCTGCTCGCGCGCGGCGAGTACATGATCAGGATGGGCGGCTGCAACGACTGCCACACGCCGGGCTACGCGGACAAAAATGGTGAGGTGCCGAAAGAACAATGGTTGACCGGCAGCCCGATTGGCTTTAGCGGCCCTTGGGGCACCACCTATCCCGCCAACCTGCGCCTCAAGGCTGCCGACATGGACGAGGCGGCGTGGCTCAAGTACTCCGGCGAACTGCATACTCGCCCGATCATGCCGGACTTCCAGCTGCGCGCCATGCACGAGGACGACCGCCGCGCGATCTTCCGCTTCATCAAGTCGCTGGGCCCGGGCGGACCACCCGCGCCGGCCTATCTGCCGCCGGGACAGAAGCCGTCGCCGCCATACTGGCAGTTCGTGCTG
>JBDSFV010000092.1:0-11457 GCA_039919355.1 Luteimonas sp.
TACCGTCCCGAGTCCATGAGAAAGTCCCTGCTGGGCCTGTGCATCCTGTCCGCGCTCGCCACCCCCGCGTTTGCAGCCGATCCGCCCAGTGCCGACCAGCGCATCGCAGCCCTTGAAGCCCGCATCCAGGCCATGGAGGTGGAACTGCAGCAGATCAAGGCGCAATCGGTCGCGGTGGCCCCGCCCACGACGGCGCCGGCGGCTACGGACGCAGAAGCGGAGATCGACGCGCTCGCCGCCAGTCCGGACGAGGTCGCCGCCAGCGAGTCGGCGCAAGTCGCTGCGCCCGCGGGCAGCACCAGCTCTGGCAGCAATCCCAATCTCTTTAACCCTGCCATCAGCATCATCATCAACGGCAGCTATGGGCACCACTCGCTTAATTCCAATGATTACGTTCGTGTCGGCTTTCCGCTCGTGGGCGAGGGCGGCCCGGGCGTCAACGGTTTCTCGCTCGGTGAGAGCGAGATTGCGATGGCCACCAATATTGATGACAAGTTCTACGGCCAGTTGACGCTCGCCGTCGGCAGCGAAGACGGTCTCGGAATCGAAGAAGCCTTCATCGACACCACTGCCCTGCCTGCCGGTTTCAGCCTGCGCATGGGCCGCTTCTTCTCCAACATCGGTTATCTCAACACCCACCACACCCATACCGACAACTTCTTCGATCGTCCCTTGCCGTACCAGGCTTTCCTTGGTGGGCAGTATGGCGACGACGGCGTCCAACTGCGCTGGGTGGCACCGACGGCGATGTTCCTGGAAGTGGGCGGCGAACTGCTCCGCGGTCAGAACTTCCCCAGCGGCGGCGCGCAACACGGCGGTGTCGGCACGCGCACGCTGTTCGCGCATGTCGGCGGCGATGTCGGCATCGAAACCTCCTGGCTGGCCGGCGTCTCCATGCTGAAGACGAAAGCCGCAGGCGCGGCCGACGGCTTCAGCGGCGACGGTACGCTCTATATCGCCGACGGCACCTTGAAGTGGGCACCACAGGGCAACACCAAGGACGGCGGCATCACCGTGCGCGGCGAGTATTTCCTCGACGATCGCGACGGCGTGTTTGCCGATCCGGAAGCCCCCGAACTGACGACGCTGTGGAACGGCCAGCGCCGCGGCGCCTATCTCGAAGGCGTGTACCGCCTCAACCGCCGCTGGGACATCGGCTATCGCTACGACAGGTTGTGGGCCGACGACAGTGGTCCCCTGGCAAGCGACTTTGACCCGTTCCGCCACAGCGCCGAACTGACCTGGCGCAACAGCGAGTTCAGCCTGGTGCGCCTGCAGCTGAGCCACGACAAGCCCAACCCGGACGATTCCGACAACGCGGTCACCGTGCAATACCAGATCAGCCTTGGCGCGCACGGCGCGCACAAGTTCTAAGAGCGCCCATGCACCATGGCTTGTCATCCAGAACGCAGTGAGGGATCTGCTTCTGTTCTCAAATGCAACAACAGATTCCTCACTACGTTCGGAATGACATTCGGAGTTGTGCCGTCCGATATCCTGAAAGGAAATGCCCGATGAAACTGTTTGCGATTCCCGCATTGCTGCTCGCCGCCGGCCTGGTGTCCACGCCGGCGCAGGCGAAGCTGAAGGTGTTCGCCTGCGAGCCTGAATGGGGTTCGCTGGTGCAAGAGCTCGCCGGCGACAAGGTCGATGTCGCCGTCGGCACTTCCGCGTTGCAGGATGTGCACGTGATCGAGGCCAAGCCGAGCCTGATCGCCAAGGTGCGCAGTGCCGATCTCGTCGTCTGCACCGGCGCCGAGCTCGAAGTGGGCTGGCTGCCGCAGCTGATCCGCCAGTCGGGCAATGCCAGGGTCGGATCCGGTGCGGGCTCCTTCATGGCCGCGTCGCAGGTCAAGACGCTGGAGAAGCCGAACTCGCTGGACCGCGCCAGCGGCGACATCCATCCGGATGGCAATCCGCACGTGCAACTGGATCCGCGTCGGGTGCTGGTCATCGCCAAGGTGCTGGACGCGCGGCTTGCCCAACTCGATCCGGCCAATGCCGCTGTCTACCGGCAGCGCCTCGGCGATTTCACCCAGCGCTGGCTCGCTGCGATGGTGCGGTGGAAGGCCGAAGCCGCGCCGCTGCGCGGGCGCAAGGTCGTGGTCCACCACATCAGCTGGGTCTACTTGTGGGATTGGCTGGGAGTCCAGCAGATCGGCGCGCTCGAGCCCAAGCCGAGCGTGCCGCCGACCAGCGCGCACCTGTCGGGCCTGATCGCGACCACCAAGGGCAGCAACACGCTGGCAATCGTCCGCGCCGCCTACCAGGATCCCAAGCCCGCCGACTGGCTGGCCGAGCGCACCGGCGTGCCGGCGGTGACGCTGCCGTACACGGTCGGCGGCGACGCGCAGTCGAAGGACCTGTTCGGCCTGTTCGATTCCACGATCAGCAAGCTGCTCGGAGCCGCGAAGTGACATTCAATTGGGAAGGTCTCGACATCAGCATCCTCGGCCCGGCCTGCGTGGCGGGGCTGATCGTGCTGTCGACGCACGTGCCGCTCGGCAAGCAGGTGCTGTCGCGCGGGATCATCTTCATCGACCTGGCGATCGCGCAGATCGCAGGGCTCGGCGTGATCCTGGCGCAGTACCTCGGCATCGACGAGCACGGTTTCGGCGTGCAGGTCGCGGCCGCCGTGGCCGCGCTTGCCGGAGCCGGCCTGCTGGCGTGGACCGACCGGCGCTGGCCGGAATACCAGGAGCCGCTGATCGGCACGCTGTTCGTACTCGCCGCGACCGGCGGCCTGCTGCTGCTGGCCAACAATCCGCAGGGTGGCGAACACCTCAAGGACCTGCTGGTCGGGCAGATCCTGTGGGTCAGCTATCCGCAGCTGATCCCGGCCGCGCTGCTGTCGGCCGCATTGCTGGGTTTCATGTGGTTCCGGCGCGGCCGTCTGCCCGGGCTGTGGTTCTACGGTCTGTTCGCCTTGGCGATCACCGCCTCGGTACAGCTGGTCGGCGTGTATCTGGTGTTCGCGAGCCTGATCGTGCCGGCGCTGGCGACCGCTGGCATGCGTGGCCGGGGGCGCCTGTCTGCCGCCTATGCGATCGGCGCACTCGGCTATGTCTCCGGCCTGGCGCTGTCGGCGGTGCTCGACCTGCCTAGCGGCGCGTTGATCGTATGGACGCTGGCCGGCTGTGGCCTGCTGGCCCAGTTGCTGCCGGCTGTGCGCCGCTCACATCCGGCGCAGGCGGCGCCGGAAACAGTGTTCGACGCCAGTACCTGAGCCTTCGCCATCACATCCGGAAGGCTGGCACCTGCTGTTACAATATAACGAATGAACGCAACTGTCCGACCCCTGCCAAGCAAGCGTCCGCACCCGGTGCTCGACCGCCTCGGCGCGACCGGCTCGTTGCTGTGCGCGATCCATTGCGCGCTGCTGCCGCTGCTGATCGTGCTGCTGCCCTCGCTGGGCATCGCAGTGTGGCTGGGCGAGGGGTTCGAGCAGGGCTTCGTGGTCTTCGCGACCTTGCTGGGCGTGTTTACACTGGCATGGGGCTATCGCCGCCACCGGGCCGTGCGCGCGCTCGGCCTGCTGCTGCCGGGCCTTGCGGCACTCTGGTTCGGCGTGTTGTATGCGCCCTGGCACCACATGCTGGTGCCGCACGCGATCATGATGACCTTCGGCGGCACCCTCGTCGGCCTGGCCCACCTGGCCAACCTGCGGCTCAACCACGGCCACGTCCACGACGCGACCTGCGTGCACTGATCGGGTAGAATCCGCAGCCTCGCGCACGCGAACACTTTCAGGAGTCACATCGATGGGCAAGGGCGACCGCAAGACGGCCAAGGGCAAGCGCAACATCTCCAGCTATGGCAACGTGCGTTCCCACGTCTCGGCCAAGGCCAATGGCGCGTTCGCCGCGCCGGTGGTGAAGAAGACCGCGACCAAGGCCGTGTCCAGGGCGCCGGCGAAGAAGGCCGTCGCCAGGAAGCCTGCCGCCAGGTAAGCGGCGCCGTTTCCAGGCGCGCCCGAAAAGCCCCGCATCCGCGGGGCTTTTTTGTTTGCTCAGGCGATGCGCTCGCCGTTGGCGAACACCGCGGCGGCGATTTCGCCCCCGAGCCAGTAGCACAACTCCGCCGGCTGGTGGATGCGCCAGTGCACGAAGTCAGCGCGCATCCCGACACGCAGCATGCCCCGGTCCGGCAGCCCCAACGCACGCGCGGCATGCACCGTGGCGCCGCGCAGCGCTTCCTCGGGCGTCAGCCGGAAATGCGTGCAGGCCAGTTGCATCGCCTGTCGCAGCGACAGCAGGGGCGACGTGCCGGGGTTGCAGTCGGTGGCCACCGCCATCGCCACGCCATGCGCGCGCAACAGTTCCAGCGGCGGAAGTTTCGTTGCGTGCAGCACGTGGAACGCGCCGGGCAGCAGCACCGCGACGGTGCCGGCCTGCGCCATCGCGCGCACGCCCGTTTCCGAGCTGTATTCGAGATGGTCGGCCGACAGGCCGCCGAATCCGGCCGCGAGCGCGGCCCCACCCAGGTCGCTCAACTGGTCGGCGTGCAGCTTCACCGGAAGGCCGCGTGCGCGCGCGCCCTCGAACACCCGCCGTGTCTGTGCCGGCGAGAAACCGATGCCCTCGCAGAACGCGTCGACCGCATCGACAAGGCCCTCGGCATGCAGGCGTGGCAGCCAGTCGATGACTGCGTCGATGTACCCATCGGCGCTGACGAATTCCGGCGGCAATGCGTGCGCGCCGAGGAAGGTGGTGCGCACCGTGACTCCGAGCGTCTCGCCGATGCGGCGTGCGATCCGTAGCATCTTGCGCTCGTTGTCGAAGTCCAGCCCGTAACCGGACTTGATCTCGAGCGTGGTGACGCCGTCGCGCAGCAACGCGCGTGCACGCGGCAGCGACTGCGCCAGCAACGCGTCCTCGCTGGCTGTGCGCACTGCGCGCATGGTCGAGAGGATGCCGCCGCCCTTGCGCGCGAGTTCCTCGTAGCTGGCGCCCTGCAGGCGCTGCTCGAACTCCGCCGCGCGATCGCCGGCGAACACGAGGTGCGTATGGCAGTCGACCAGGCCGGGCGTGATCCAGCCCTCGACCTCGATGACCTCGCGCGCCAGCATCGCCGGATCGCCGGGCAGCGCCGCACGCGGACCGACGAAGACCAGCTTGCCCGCATGCCAGCCCAGCGCACCGTCAGCGATCGCGCCGTAACCAGGCTCGCCGTCGAGCGTCGCCAGCGAGGCGCCGACGACCAGTCCATCCCATTGCGGTTGCTGTTGGCCCATGGCGTGATTGTAAGGGCGCGCCCGTAGCGGTCGCATTGCCGCGACCGCCGGGCGAGAATGGGGGATGCAGACCATCGATGCCGCGATGTTGTGGACACCTGCCGGCTGGCGCAGCGACGCAGGCTTCGACACCGATGCATCCGGTCGCATCCGCTTAATCGATCCCGCCGAGCCGACCGCGAGCGCCAGCTGGATCGTGCCCGGCATCCCCAACCTGCATTCGCACGCGTTCCAGCGCGCGATGGCCGGCCTGGCCGAGCGCCAGACCGATCCCAGAGCGAGCCTTGGCTCGCGAGACGACAGTACAGATTCGTTCTGGACCTGGCGCGAGACGATGTACCGCTTCGCCGCACGCTTCGACCCCGACACGCTCCGCGCCGTCGCCGCGCAGCTGTATGCGGAGATGCTGGAAGCCGGTTACACCACGGTCTGCGAATTCCATTACCTGCACCACGCGCCCGACGGCGATCCCTATGCGGATCCTGCAGAGATGTCGCGCGCACTCATTGCCGCCGCGCGCGACGCCGGCATCCGCCTGACCCTGCTACCGGTGCTGTACATGAGCGGCGGCTTCGACGGCCGCGCGCTGTCGCCACGACAACGTCGCTTCGGCCACGGCATCGATGGGTTCCTCGCCTTGCTCGACGCGTTGCGCAGGGAAGAGAACGACACCCTGCGCATCGGCTGCGCGCTGCACAGCCTGCGCGCGGTGCCGGCCGAGGCGATGCGCGAAGTGCTGGCGGTGCTACCGGTACGCTCGCCGATCCACATCCACATCGCCGAGCAGGTCGGCGAGGTGCAGGACTGCATCGCGATCCGCGGCGCGCGCCCGGTCGAATGGCTGCTCGCCAACGCCGACGTCGATGCGCGCTGGACGCTGGTGCATGCGACCCACCTCATCGATGCCGAATTGCAGGGCGTCGTCCGTAGCGGCGCAACCGTGGCGATCTGCCCGACCACCGAGGCCAATCTCGGCGATGGCCTGTTCCCGCTGCGCGCCTGGCTCGATGCCGGTGGCGCCTGGGGCATCGGCTCGGATTCGCAAATTTCGGTGTCGCCGGTCGAGGAATTGCGCTGGCTCGAATACGGCCAGCGCCTCGTCAGCCGCCATCGCAACATCGCCGTACATGGCGATTCGCAGAGCGTCGGCGAAACTTTGCTGCGCGGCACGCTGGCGAGCGGCGTCAACGCCACCGGCCACGCCATCGGCCGCTTCGAAGCCGGCAGCTGCGCCGACTGGATCGCGCTCGACGCCGATGCGCCGCAGTTCGCCGGCATGCACGCGGGCGATGCCGTCGACCGCTGGCTGTTCAGCGGCAACCGCAACCTCGTGCGCGATGTCCACGTTGGCGGCGAGCAGGTCGTTGCCGATGGCCGTCATCGCGATCGCGACGCGATTGCCGCGCGTTACCACAAAACAATGCAGCAGCTGCTGTCGAATTGAAGGTTTTGTCTACAGGAAAAACAGGTCGTCCTCGCGCAGCGCGCCTTCGAGTTGCAGCAGGAAACGCTTGGTCGGCAGGCCGCCGCCGAATCCGGTGAGGCTGCCGTCGGCGCCGATCACGCGATGGCAGGGCACCACGATCGGCAGCGGGTTGCGGCCGTTGGCGCCGCCGACCGCGCGCATCGCGCTCGGCTTGCCGATGCGTGTCGCAAGTTCCGCATAGCTGATGGTTTCGCCGTACGGGATGCGCTGCAGCGCCTGCCAGACCTCGCGCTGGAAGCCGGTGCCGCGCGGGGCGAGCGGCAGGTCGAAGCCGCGGCGCGTGCCGGCGAAGTATTCGTCCAGCTGCGTGCGCGTATCGCGCAACACGGCGTTGTCGCCTTCCCGCCAGTCGCTGCCGCGCGTGGCCGGATGGCGCGGGCTGTCGAACTCGATCAGGCAAAGGCCCTCGTCGTCCGCCGCCAGCAGCAGCGGCCCGACCGGGCTGTACATGCTTGTATGCAGCATCATGGCTTTCTCCCGGCCGTCAACGTTTTCGGCAGCGGCATCGAGTCGCGCCACAACTGGATCACGGCATACGCACGCCATGGTCGCCAGGCCTCGGCGAGCGCGCCCAGCGCCTTCGCGCTCAATACCGTGCCGTCGCCGGCGGCGGCCTTGCGCAGTACCAGGTCATCGGCCGGAAACGCATCTGGATGGCCGAGCGCGCGCAGCGCGATGTAATGCGCAGTCCACGGCCCGATGCCGGGTAGCGCGACCCAGTGCGCAGTGAAGTCGTCGAGCGTGCGCTCGGGATTGAAATCGACGCGGCCATCGAGCAGCGCCTGCGCCACCGTGCGCACCGTGTCAGCGCGCGCGCGGGTCAGGCCGATCGTGGCGAGGTCGGCGTCGGCCAGCGCTTCCGGCGTCGGGAACAGGTGCCCGAGTCCCGGGCCGAACGGCACCGGCAAGGCGTGCCCGAAGCGCTGCGCCAGTCGGGATGCCAGCGTGCGTGCGGCGGCGACGCTGACCTGCTGGCCGAGGATCGCGCGTACCGCGATCTCGAATCCGTCCCAGCCGCTCGGCAGGCGCAGGCCCGGTTGCTGCTTCAGCAGCGGCCGCAGGCGCGGACTGGCCGACAGCGCCGCTGCGATCGCCTGCGGATCGGCATCCAGATCGAACATGCGGCGCAGGCGATTGACGATGTCCAGCAAGCGCGTCGGCGCTGCGCCGTGCAGTTCGAGCTTCAGTGCGTGCTCAGCGTCGGGCCATGCCGATACGCGCAGCCAGCCCGGAGATTCTGCCGGACCGAACACACGCGTGTAGTTCGTTTCGTCAACGGCCTCCACGCCCGGCAATGCGCGTCCGCGCAGGAACGCCAGCATCGCCGCGAAGTCGTAGGGCGGCCGGTAGCCGAGCCGCAGCGTCAGCGTTCCGCCGCTGTTCGCTGCGGGCCGCTTGCGCAGGTCGCGCGGCGCCATCCGGTACGCCTCGCGAAACGTGGTGTTGAAGCGGCGCAGGCTGCCGAAGCCGGCGGCGAGCGCGATCTCGGTGATCGGCAGGCGGGTGTCGGTCAGCAGTTGCTTCGCGAACAGCAGGCGGCGGGTGCCGTGCACGCCGAGCGGTGCGGCACCGAGGCGCTCGACGAACAGCCGACGCAATTGGCGCTCGCCGATCCCGACCCGGTCCGCAAGGGCCGACAACGGCTGTTCGGCGAGTGCGCCGGCATCGATCAGCTTCAACGCCCGCGCGACGGTCGCATCGCCGCGTCGCCAGGCACCATCGCCGGGCGACAACTCGGGGCGGCAGCGCAGGCAGGGACGGAAACCGGCGGCTTCCGCGGCGGCGGCATTGCCGTAGTAGGTGATGTTCTTCGGTTTCGGCGTTGGCGCCGGGCACAC
Source organism: Luteimonas sp. (assembly GCA_039919355.1). Taxonomy (GTDB): domain Bacteria; phylum Pseudomonadota; class Gammaproteobacteria; order Xanthomonadales; family Xanthomonadaceae; genus Cognatiluteimonas. Next base: position 8,558 of record JBDSFV010000092.1, read on the forward strand.
CGGCCGGCAATAGATGCCGGTGCTGGTGACCGCGGTGAAGAACAGCCCGTCGAAGCGCGGATCGCGGCTCAGCCGCGCCTGTTCGCAGACGCGGCGGGAGGGGAGGGTGGTCGCGGCGGTAGGCGGCATGGACGCAGGTGGCATGGATGCAGGCTAGCACCGCACCCGCGCACCGACTCGCCGGATTCGGACATCGATGTTCCGGGGCGGCCCCACACTTCCGGCACGGGCCGGACGGCCGGCTGGTACCCGACACGCACCACCATCGGCGGCGTCTCCGACGTCGCCTCGTCCAGTGGCCCGGCCCTGTACGAGGACCTGCGTCCGGGCGCGGACCCGCGTTATTCGCTTGGTGCGTTCCATTCGGTCTGGCACCGCGGTAGTGATGGCGTCTGGCGCGTCCTGTTCGACGACGGCATTGAGCCGAAACCGGCCATCGAAGCCGAAGTCGCCGCGTTCCGAGCCGGCCGCAAGCCGGTCTGTCCCAAGGCTGACGGCTGCGTAAACACAGGGAAAGACGACAGATGCAAGGGCCCCGCCGCGAGCGTATACAGGAACCGTGACGCGCGCCCGCGCGTCCCCTACACCCAACGAGGTGCGCCATGAAACGCCTCATGTTCGCCACTCTGCTGTTCACGGGCTTGGGCGCTTTCGCCACTTCGGCGCAGCAGGTCACGGTGTCCGCCAGCCCGGAGTCCGAAGCCACACAAGCCGCCGACAAGGACAGCATGGACGATCGTTATTGCCTGCGCTCCACGGGTTCCCGCATCGTCGCCAAGCAGAACGAGAAGGGCGCCAGGCGCTGCGTCGCAGCTAACGGCCGCGTCTACACCCGCGAGGATCTCGATCGCACCGGTCAGCTCGATATGGCCGATGCGCTGCGCAGGCTGGATCCGTCGATCCACTAAGAGCTGCCCGTCACCCGACACGCCCGGCCCCGAGTCGGGCGTTGTCTTTTTGGGCCTGCGATAATGTGGAATTCGCATCGTCCGGATCCCTGACATGTCAAACCGCAACGATCCAGGCCGCATCATCCGCGCCCCGCGCGGCAGCCAGCTCAGCTGCAAGTCGTGGTTGACTGAAGCGCCGTACCGGATGCTCCAGAACAACCTGGACCCCGAGGTTGCCGAGAACCCGGCCGAGCTGGTGGTCTACGGCGGCATCGGCCGCGCTGCACGCAACTGGGATTGCTACGACGCGATCCTCGAAGCGCTGAAGACCCTCGGCGACGACGAAACCCTGCTGATCCAGTCGGGCAAGCCGGTCGGGATCTTCCCGACGCACGCCGACGCGCCGCGGGTGCTGCTCGCCAACTCCAACCTGGTGCCGCACTGGGCGACCTGGGAGCACTTCAACGAGCTCGATTGCAAGGGCCTGATGATGTACGGCCAGATGACCGCGGGCAGCTGGATCTACATCGGCTCGCAGGGCATCGTGCAGGGCACCTACGAGACCTTCGTCGAGATGGGCCGCCAGCATTACGGCGGCGACCTCACTGGCAAGTGGATCCTCACTGCCGGCCTCGGCGGCATGGGCGGCGCACAGCCGCTGGCCGCATCGCTGGCCGGTGCGTGCAGCCTGAACATCGAGTGCCAGCAAGCGCGCATCGACATGCGCCTGCGCACGCGATACGTCGACGAGCAGGCCAGCGACCTCGACGACGCACTCGCGCGGATCGAGAAGTACTGCGAAGCCGGCCAGGCCAAGTCGATCGCGCTCCTCGGCAACGCCGCCGAACTCCTGCCCGAGCTCGTGCGCCGCGGCGTGCGCCCGGATGCGGTCACCGACCAGACCAGCGCGCACGACCCCGTGCACGGCTACCTGCCGATCGGCTGGACCGTCGAGCAGTGGCTGGCGCTGCAGCAGTCGAATCCGGACCAGGTGCGCGACGCCGCCAAGCAGTCGATGCGCGTGCATGTCGAGGCGATGCTCGCGTTCGAGGACATGGGCATCCCGGTGTTCGACTACGGCAACAACATCCGCCAGATGGCGTTCGATGAAGGTTGCAGCAACGCGTTCGACTTCCCCGGCTTCGTCCCGGCCTATGTGCGGCCGTTGTTCTGTCGCGGCATCGGCCCGTTCCGCTGGGTCGCGCTGTCCGGCGATCCCGAGGACATCTACAAGACCGACGCCAAGGTCAAGGAACTGATCCCCGACGACAAGCACCTGCACCGCTGGCTCGACCTGGCCGCCGAACGCATCGCCTTCCAGGGCCTGCCCGCGCGCATCTGCTGGGTCGGCCTGGGCCAGCGCGACAAGCTCGGCCTGGCGTTCAACGAGATGGTGCGCAACGGCGAACTGAAGGCGCCCATCGTGATCGGCCGCGACCACCTCGACAGCGGTTCCGTCGCCTCACCCAACCGCGAAACCGAAGCGATGAAGGACGGCAGCGACGCCGTCTCCGACTGGCCGCTGCTCAACGCGATGCTCAACGTCGCCGGCGGCGCGACCTGGGTGTCGCTGCATCATGGCGGTGGGGTGGGGATGGGGTATTCGCAGCACTCGGGTGTGGTGATCGTGTGCGATGGCTCGGTCGAAGCCGACAAGCGGATTGCGCGGGTGCTGTGGAACGATCCGGGCACCGGCGTGATGCGGCATGCGGATGCGGGGTATGAGATTGCGAAGGCTTGTGCGAAAGAGCAGGGCCTCAAGCTGCCGATGCTCTAACGCATTTCCTTCTCCCCATGCGTTTTTTGCATGGGGAGAAGGTGCCCGAAGGGCGGATGAGGGGCGCGCTTGATCCTTGCCCATATCAATGCCATATTCGGCTCCAAATTAGGAGCCAATCATGGAAACCATCCTGTCCGATGCCAGCGTCAGCATCACCGAGCTCAAGCGCAACCCCAGCGCCGTGATCGACGCAGCCCAGGACGAAGCGGTGGCAGTGCTCGTCCACAACA
>JBDSFV010000093.1:0-2623 GCA_039919355.1 Luteimonas sp.
TGCATCAGCACGATGCCGACATTGGGTCGGTAACCGTCCGGATCGACCACGATGCGGACTCCAGAAGTGATTGGCTTGACGCCACTGGCTCCGACTCTGCCACGCGAGGGCCGATGCGACAAGCGCAGCGCGTCTGAATTTGACCGCGAACGCGGCGGCATGGACAATTCGCGGTTCGCCGCGGCGCCGACCTTTCAGTCGCTTGCGGCCGGGGCTATGTAGCTCAGCCGGTTAGAGCACAGCACTCATAATGCTGGGGTCGGTGGTTCGAGTCCACCCATAGCCACCACCTTGCGCGACGTGTATTCCCGCCGCCAGCAATGACGGCCGCAGGTGTCCGCACTTCAATCGAAGTCGCGGGCCCCAACCGGCCCCGCAGCGTCGCCTATGAAATGCTCGTGCAGGTATTTCTCGCCGACATCGCAGAACAGGGTGACCACGGTGCGCAGTTCCGGGTGGCGTTCGCGCACGCGGCGCGCGGCGAGCAGGTGCGCGCCGGAGCTGGGGCCGCAGAACAGGCCGTGGCTGCGCGCGAGGTAGCGCATCGCTTCGATCGCGTCGGCGCTGGACACCGCCAGCATCTCGTCGACCAGCGCGGCGTGGCGCTGGAAGATGCCGGGGACGAAGCCGTCGGAGATGCCTTCGATCTCGTGCATCGCGACCTCGCCGCACAACAGCGTCCGCGATTCGGAAGGCTCCATCGCGAACAGCCGCACCTGCGGGTTGACCGCGCGGAATGCCTGGCCGACGCCAATCAGCGTGCCGCCGGTGCCGACGCCGGCGACCAGCGCGTCGGGCAGCACGCCGGCGGGCAGTTGCGCGAGGATTTCCGGGCCGAGGATCACGCGGTTCTCCTCGACGTTGAATTCCGACTCGAACTGGTGCGGGCAGAAGTACCCATCCTGATCACCGAGTTCGCGTGCCCTGGCCAGCGCGTCGTTGACGTGGAAGTTGCCGCAGAATTCGACTTGTGCGCCGTACGCGCGCGAGATCGCGACGCGCTCGCTGGACAGGCCTTCGGGCATCACCACCAGCATCTTGTAGCCCTTGACCGCGGCGACCATCGCCAGCGCGTTGCCGGTGTTGCCGCTGGTCGCTTCCACGATCGTGTCGCCTGGCCTGAGCAGGCCGGCCTGCTCGGCGCGCTCGATCATGTAGTGCGCGATCCGCGCCTTGATCGATCCCGACGGGTTGAGGAACTCGAGCTTGGCGTAGATGCCCTCGACCAGCAGCAGCGGCGTGTCGCCGATCGCGGCCAGGATGCTGGACGAGACGCCGGGGTAACGCGTTGGCGCGGGTGCGGGCGTCGTGTCCGCATGACTGTTGCCGAATGTCCAGGACGGCGGATCGCTGGCGGGAAAACTCGCGTCGAGTTCGGCATCGATCTGCTGCTCGCGCCGGATCGACGCGGCGTCGCCGGGACGTGGGTGTCGGGTGGACATGGCGAATCACCTCCTGGAGCATGGGGCCGGCGCATGGATGACGGCGTATGCGGCGAGGGCCGGATCGCAGCATGCGCCCGCACGGTGGGCTCATTGTGATCAGGCTTGCTGCGGCCGCGCGATCCGATTGCGGATTGCCGGTTCGTTGCCGTGTCGGTCGCGGCGGGCGGCGCACTGATCTGGGTCAAACGCCGCGACGAGGGCGGCTTGCCTGCAGCCGCGGCGTAGAATCTTGCGCATGGATATCTTCAAGGTCTTCACCATCGAAGCCGCGCACCGGCTGCCGAACGTGCCGGACGGCCACAAGTGCGCGCGGCTGCATGGGCATTCGTTCCGGATCGAGCTGCAGGTGTCCGGCGCGCCCGGCGCCAACAGCGGCTGGGTGATGGATTTCGCCGAGATCAAGGCGGTGTTCCAGCCGCTGTACGAGCGGCTCGACCACCACTATCTCAACGAGATCGAGGGCCTGGACAATCCGACCAGCGAGCGGCTGGCGGTCTGGATCTGGGAACGGCTGAAGCCGGCGCTGCCGGGTTTCGACACGGGGAGTGGAAACCCGCGATCAGTGCTGGCGATTAACAGCCAGCGATTACTTCGACTTGTTGGCAGCCTTGTTGGCGGCTTCGAAGTTGGTACGCACCTGCTCGCTGGTGCGGTTGACCACGGTCTCGGTCTCGGCCTGCACCTTGGCGGTGGCGGACTCGATCTGCGACTTGGCGATCTGGCCGATCGTCTCGTTGGTCTTCACGGTGCGGCCCAGCACTTCCTGGCCGACGCTGATCGAACGCTCGACGTTCTCGCGCGCAACCTGCATGCCCTTCGGCAGCACGCTCTTCAGGCCGTCGAGGTCACGGACCTCGGCCAGCTCGCCGAGATAGGCGAAGGTGGCGTTGACATTCTGCTGGATCGCGGCCAGCTGCAGGCCGAACACGTTCTCGGCGTTCTCCAGGGTCAGGCGGTTAACCTGGGCGGCGGTGTCGGCGAACTGGCGCGTGCTGTTGGCGAACTGCTCGCTGATCTGATTCTGGTTGAACTGGTTCATGGCGATTTCCTGCGGTGATCCGGCAGGGAGTGCCGGTTTGTGCGTTGCAGCATAACCGGACTATTGTTGCAGTGCAACATCAACGAAGTGACCGCTTTATTTCCGTTCAGGATGTCTGCAAAATCAATGCCTTGCGGAT
>JBDSFV010000094.1:0-17187 GCA_039919355.1 Luteimonas sp.
CGGAACTGCGCATCGCGCCCGACGATGCCGCGGTACTCAAGCCCGGCGGCCTGCACCTGATGCTGATGCGGCCGACCGCGCCGCTGAAGGCGGGCAGCAGGGTGGTGGTGGAGTTCGAACTGCAGGACGGCCGCAAGTTGCTCGGTGAATTCGAGCTGCGCAAGCCCGGCGACTGATCAGCCGGCGAGTCCGCGCACCACGTCGGGCAACGCTACCGGCCTGCCGCTGGCGCGATCGACCCACACCATCACCACGTGGCCGTCGGCGTACAGCGATGTGCCATCCGCGGAGACGATGCGGTGGCCGATGGTGATGCTGGTGTTGCCGACGCGATCGGCGAACAACTCGACCACCACTTCGCCCGGGTAGGGAATCGGCAGTCGGTAATTGATCTGCACCGCGGCCAGCAACGGCGCGATCGTCTTGGTCACCCATGGCTTGCCGAGGCTGGCGAACCAGCGGATCCGCGCTTCCTCGAGATAGGTGAGGAAGTTGGCATTGTTGACGTGGTTGAAGGCATCCAGGTCGCGCCAGCGCGGCGAGACCGGCAGCCGGAACAAGGCAGGCTTCTCGGCAGCATCGTTCATGCGGCGGATTTCCTCCTGGCGGATTTTGCGTCGATGCCGAGCGTCCTGGCCAGGAACTGGCCGGTGTGCGATTGCGGCATCCGCGCCAGGTCCTCGGGCGTGCCGGTGGCGATGATCTGGCCGCCGCGGTGGCCGCCCTCCGGACCGAGGTCGATCACCCAGTCGGCGGTCTTGATCACGTCCAGGTTGTGCTCGATCACGACGATCGTATTGCCGTCGTCGCGCAGCTTGTGCAGCACGGCGAGCAGGTGCTCGATGTCGTGGAAGTGCAGCCCGGTGGTCGGTTCGTCGAGGATGTAGAGCGTGCGGCCGGTGTCGCGGCGCGAGAGTTCCTTCGACAGTTTGACGCGCTGCGCCTCGCCGCCGGACAGCGTCGTCGCCGGCTGGCCGAGCTTGATGTAGCTCAGGCCGACGTCGAGCAGCGTTTCCAGCTTGCGCGCGATCGATGGCACCGGCTCGAACAGTTTCAGCGCGTCCTCGACGGTCATCTCCAGCACGTTGTGGATGCTGAAGCCCTTGTAGAGGATCTCCAGCGTCTCGCGGTTGTAGCGCTTGCCGTGGCAGACGTCGCAGGCGACATACACGTCGGGCAGGAAGTGCATCTCGACCTTGATCAGGCCATCGCCCTGGCAGGCCTCGCAGCGGCCACCGCGCACGTTGAAGCTGAAACGCCCCGGCGAGTAGCCGCGGGCGCGCGCTTCCGGGACCTGCGCGAACAATTCGCGCAGCGGTGTGAACAGACCGGTGTAGGTCGCCGGATTGGACCGCGGTGTGCGTCCGATCGGCGATTGGTCGATGTCGACCACCTTGTCGAACAGGTCGAGTCCGTGCACTTCGCGATGCGGCGCCGGCTTGTGCGAGGCGCCGTTGATCTCGTTGGCGGCGAGCGCATACAAGGTATCGTTGATCAGCGTCGATTTGCCGGAGCCGGAGACGCCGGTGATCGCGGTGAACAGGCCCGCGGGAATCTCGACGTTGACGTCCTTGAGGTTGTTGCCGGATGCGCCCTGCAACTTGAGCAGCATCTTCTTGTCGGGTTTGTGCCGGTGCGTGGGCACCTCGATCCGCTTCTTGCCGCTGAGGTATTGCCCGGTCAGCGAGCGCGGCGCTTTCAGCACGTCGGCGTAGCTGCCCTGAGCGACGATTTCGCCGCCATGCACGCCGGCGCCGGGGCCGATGTCGACGATGTGGTCGGCGAGGCGGATCGCCTCCTCGTCGTGCTCGACCACGATCACGGTGTTGCCGAGGTCGCGCAGGCGGGTGAGGGTGCCGAGCAGGCGTTCGTTGTCGCGCTGGTGCAGGCCGATCGACGGCTCGTCGAGTACGTACAGGACGCCGACCAGGCCGGCACCGATCTGCGAGGCCAGGCGGATGCGCTGCGCCTCGCCGCCGGAGAGGCTGCCGGCCTTCCGTTCCAGGGTCAGGTAGTCGAGGCCGACATCGACCAGGAAACGCAGCCGGTCGCTGATTTCCTTGACGATCTTGGTCGCGATCTCGCCGCGCCAGCCAGGCAGCTGCAGCTGGCCGAAGAAGGTCAGCGCTTCGTCGATCGGCAACACCACGATTTGCGGCAGCGCGGTATCGGCGATGAAGACATTGCGTGCGCTGCGGTTGAGTCGCGCGCCGTCGCAGTCGACGCAGGGCCGCTCGCTGATGTACTTGGCCAGTTCCTCGCGCACCGCCGCGGATTCAGTCTCGCGGTAGCGGCGCTCGAGGTTGGGCAGGATGCCTTCGAATTTGTGTCGTCGCTGGCTGCGCCCGCCGGCCTCGGTGAGATAGGCGAAACCGATCAGTTCCTTGCCACTGCCGTAGAGCACGGCCTGGCGCACGATTTCGTCGAGCTCCTGCCAGGACGTGTCGACGCTGAAGCCGTAATGCTTCGCCAGCGAGGCGATCAGCTGGAAGTAGTAGGCGTTGCGCCGGTCCCAGCCGCGCACCGCGCCGGCGGCGAGCGACAGCTCCGGATGCACCACGACCCGCGCCGGATCGAAGAACTGGCTGACGCCCAGGCCGTCGCAGGTCGGGCAGGCGCCGACCGGCGAATTGAACGAGAACAGCCGCGGTTCCAGCTCCGGCAACGAGTAGTCGCAGACCGGGCAGCTGTATTTCGAGGAGAATAGCAGCGGTGCGGTGGCGGCATCTTCCAGCGACTGCACCTGCGCCATGCCGTCGCCGAGCTTGAGCGCGGTTTCGAACGATTCGGTCAGACGTTGCTTGAGATCCTCGCGCATTTTGAAGCGGTCGATCACCGCCTCGATCGTGTGCTTGACCCGCAGCGCGAGCGGCGGCACCGCGTCGATCTCGTGCAGCACGCCGTCGACGCGCACGCGCACGAAGCCCTGCGCGCGCAGTTGCTCGAACACCTGCGCATGCTCGCCCTTGCGCTCGCGCACCACCGGCGCCAGCAGCATCCAGCGCTGCTCGGCACGTGCCGGGTCGGCGCCCAGCGCCAGCACCTGGTCGACCATCTGGCTGACCGTCTGTGCCTCCAGCGGGTAGCCGTGGTCGGGGCAGCGGGGCGTACCTGCTCGGGCGTACAGCAGGCGCAGGTAGTCGTAGATCTCGGTGATGGTGCCGACGGTCGAACGCGGGTTGTGCGAGGTCGACTTCTGCTCGATGGAGATCGCCGGCGACAGGCCCTCGATGTGGTCGACGTCGGGCTTCTCCATCACGCTCAGGAACTGCCGGGCATAGGCCGACAGCGACTCGACGTAGCGGCGCTGGCCCTCGGCGTAGATCGTGTCGAACGCCAGCGATGACTTGCCGGAACCGGACAGGCCGGTGATCACGATCAGCCGGTCGCGCGGCAGGTCGAGGTCGATGTTCTTGAGGTTGTGCGTCCGCGCGCCGCGAATGCGGATGGTGTCCATCGCCATCGGTGGCAGGCTCTCGATATCCGGCAGGGGAAGGGGGCTCGGCGCGAGGCGCAGAGCAACAGGGAAGCGTAGCGAGCGATCTAGGTTGGGGCAATCGCCCCCATTGCCAGCCTGGAAGGGCGCCATCGCACGGCCTGCGACCGGGGATTGGGGCCAATGCGTTCAGGTCCATACCCAGCAACAGGGTCCGGCGTCAGGCCGGTTGACCCTAACTCGCTGAATCCTCTACAATTCCGCTTCTGTCCGCCCTCGATGGCGCACAGGCGACCAAAAATAACTACAGAGGAAGTCTGGTCATGTACGCAGTTCTAGTCACCGGCGGCAAGCAATACCGCGTGATGCAGGGGGAAACGCTCCGCGTCGAGTTGCTCGATGCCGAAGCCGGCAAGCAGATCAAGTTCGATCAGGTCCTGATGCTGGGCGATGGCGATGGTGTGACTCTCGGCGACGCGCTCAAGGGCGCGAGCGTTTCCGCCAAGGTCATCGGCCACGGCCGCGCGGACAAGATCCGCATCGTCAAGTTTCGACGCCGCAAGCATCATCGCAAGCAGATGGGCCACCGGCAGCACTACACCGAAATCGAGATCACCGGCATTGCCGGTGGTGACAAGAAATAAGGAAACGCAGCCATGGCACATAAAAAAGGCGTAGGTTCCTCGCGCAACGGCCGCGACTCCAACCCGAAATACCTCGGCGTCAAGATCTACGGCGGCCAGGCGATCGAGGCCGGCAACATCATCGTGCGCCAGCGCGGTACCCAGTTCCATCCGGGCATGGGCGTCGGCCTTGGCCGCGACCACACCCTGTTCGCGCTGGTCGACGGCAAGGTCGAGTTCTCGGTCAAGGGCCTGAAGAAGCGCCGCACCGTCAGCGTGGTGGCCGGCGAGTAATCGTCACCAGGCCGCGAAAGAGCCCCGCGCTGCGGGGCTTTTTTGTTTGTGATGCCGCGCCGCTTCCTATCTAATCCTTGCCATGAAACTCGTCGACGAAGCTGAAATCACGGTCACCGCGGGCAATGGCGGCGACGGCTGCATCGGCTTCCGCCGCGAGAAGTTCATCCCGCTGGGCGGTCCCGACGGCGGCGATGGCGGCGGCGGCGGCGACGTCTGGCTGCAGGCCGACGAGAACCTGAACACCCTGGTCGATTTTCGCCACCAGAAGCAGTTCCGTGCCCAGCGTGGCGAGAACGGCATGGGCCAGCAGCGTTACGGCAAGGGTGGCGACGATGCCACGATCACCGTGCCGGTCGGCACCGTCGTGCTCAACGTCGACACCGACGAAGTGATCGGCGACCTCACCCTGCACGGCGAACGCCTGCTGGTCGCCAAGGGCGGCAAGGGCGGGCTCGGCAACATGCATTTCAAGAGCTCGATCAACCGTTCGCCGCGACGTGCCACGCCTGGCAGCGAGGGCGAGCAGCGCACCTTGAAGCTGGAGTTGAAGCTGCTCGCCGATGTCGGCCTGCTCGGTTTCCCCAACGCCGGCAAGTCGACCTTTGTCCGCGCGGTGTCGGCGGCAACGCCCAAGGTCGCCGACTATCCGTTCACCACGCTGTATCCGAACCTGGGTGTGGTCAGCGTCGAACCGGGCCGCAGCTTCGTGATCGCCGACATCCCCGGCCTGATCGAGGGCGCGGCCGACGGTGCCGGACTCGGCAGCCTGTTCCTGCGCCATGTGCAGCGCACCCGCCTGCTGCTGCACCTGGTCGACATCGCCCCGATGGAGGGCGGGGTCGAGGTTGCGCCGGCCGAGCAGGTGCGCGCGATCGAGCACGAGTTGCGCAAGTACGACCCGGCGATGCTGGAGAAGCCGCGCTGGCTGGTGCTGAACAAGGCCGACCTGATGTTCGAGGACGAGGCCCGCGAACGCGCCGAAGAGGTCATCGTCGAGCTTGGCTGGACCCAGCCGTGGTACCTGGTCTCGGCGATCGGCCGCGAAGGCACCTGGCCGATCATGTTGGCGGTGCAGGCATTCTTCGACCGGCAAAAGGAAGCGGCGCAGGAAGCCGGGGCCGAACAGGCCTATCGCGATCGCGCCGATGACATGGGCACGGCTGGCAATGTTGGTTGAGGCCTCGAACATCGGCTCCTTCTCCCGCTCGGAGGGGGAGGGGGCAAAAACGGTGGCAACAAAAAACCCGGCCGGAGCCGGGTTTTTCGGGATCGCGAAGCGGGTTGCCTCAGGCGGCCTTGAGCGCCTTGATGCGGGCGGTCAGGCGACTCTTGTGGCGGGCGGCCTTGTTCTTGTGGATCAGGCCGCGGGCGCTGAAGCGGTCGAGGATCGGCTGGGCGACGGCGAACGCAACCTGCGCGCCGGCGGTGTCGTTGGCGTCGAGCGCCTTCAGCACCTTCTTGACGGCGGTGCGCAGCATCGAACGCTGGCCGGCGTTGCGGGCATTGCGCACGACGGCCTGCCTGGCGCGCTTCTTGGCGGACTTGATGTTGGCCACGATGGAATCCTGGAAACGGTTAAAAGAATGGGTTTTTGGACAGCTGGACAGGAAAGTATGGGCGATTCAGGCGCTTGCGTCAATTTCAGCCCACCGGAAAAGCGCGGGCCATGAGTCGGTCCGGCCCACTTTCGCCCGGCCCGCGCCCGCCGGCCCCGCATTCGCCAAATCCGGGACCGATGCCGATCTCGCCCAGGCCCGGGCTGCTGCGCTCGACCTCGGTGTTCAGCGCGATGACCCTGCTGTCGCGCATTGCCGGCTTCCTTCGCGACATGCTGCAGGCGCGGCTGTTCGGGGTCTCGGCGGCGATGGATGCATTCGTCATTGCCTATCGCATCCCCAACTACCTGCGCCGGATCTTCGCCGAAGGCTCGATGCAGATGGCTTTCGTGCCGGTGCTGAACGAGATCCGCGAGCGCGGCGACAAGGCCGCGCTGAAGGAATTCATTGACCGCATGGCAGGCGCCCTGTTCGCGGTGGTGCTGGTGGCGGCCGGGCTGGGCATGCTGGTCGCGCCGCTGGTCGCCTCGCTGTTTGCACCGGGTTCCATCGACGAGCCGGAAAAATTCGGGCTGATCGTGCAGATGCTGCGGATCACCTTCCCCTACCTGTTGTTCATCTCGATGATGGCGCTGGCGGCCTCGGTGCTGAACAGCTTCGGCAAGTTCGCGCTGCCGGCAGCGACACCAGTGCTGCACAACCTCACAGTGATCGCGGCGATGCTGTGGCTGGCGCCACGCTTCGAGGTGCCGGTCAAGGCGCTGGCCTGGGGGGTGCTCGCCGCAGGCGCGCTGCAACTGCTGGTGCTGTGGCCGGCGCTGGGGCGGCTTGGGCTGCGCCCCCGGCTCAGGCCCGGTTTCACGCATCCGGACGTGCGCCGCGTCGCCAGGTTGATGCTGCCGACCCTGTTCTCGTCGTCGGTGGCGCAACTCAACCTGCTGGTCGGCACCGTGTTTGCCTCGCTGCTGGTGACCGGCAGCCAGACCTGGCTGTACCTGTCCGACCGCCTGGTCGAATTCCCGCTGGGCCTGTTCGGGGTCGCGATCGGCACCGTGATCCTGCCGCACCTGTCGCGCCGGCACGCGGCCACCGATGCCGACGGCTACAGCGCCGCGCTCGACTGGGGCCTGCGCCTGGCGCTGCTGCTGGGCCTGCCTGCGGCGCTGGGCCTGGTGCTGCTGGCCGAGCCGGCGACCGCGGCGATCTACCATTACGGCAAGTTCACCCAGTTCGATACGCGCATGGCGGCGATCAGCCTGGGTGCCATGAGCGTCGGCATTCCCGCCTTCATGCTCAGCAAGGTGCTGTCGCCGGCGTTCTATGCACGTCAGGACACGAAAACGCCGATGCGTGCGGCGATCCTGACGGTGGTCGCCAACGTGGTGCTGACCATCGCCTTCACCACGCCCTTGTGGTGGTACAAGATCGAAGGCGCGCACATCGGTATTGCCCTGGCGACCGCGCTCGCGGGCATCTTCAATGCCTGGTTGCTGTGGCGCGCGCTGCGCAGCGCGGGCCTGCATCGCCCGCAGCCGGGGTGGGGGCGTTTTGCCCTGCAACTGGTGGTCGCTTGCGGCGTAATGGCGACCGTGGTGCTCGGCCTGCGGCTGTGGGTCGGCGACTGGAACGTACTCGATGGTTTCCTGCTGCGCGGGTTCTGGTTGCTGGCGGTGATCGCCGCAGGCGCACTGGCTTATGGCGCGACCCTGCTGGCGCTTGGGTTGCGCCCGCGCCATCTGCGCCATTGAAGCGGCGGTGCACGGCTATACTTTTGCAACATCCTTGTTGCACGGCCCGGCCGCCATGGCCGGACTTTCCAAACGAGCTTCCATGAGCAGGCTGTTCCGTGACGTCGAAGGCGGGCCCTTGTGCCCCCAAGGCAGCGTGGTCTGCATCGGCGCCTTCGACGGCCTGCACCTGGGTCATCGCGCGCTGGTGCGCCATGCAGCCGCGCGTGCGCGCAGCCTGGACGTGCCGGCGGCGGCGTTGAGCTTCGAGCCGCTGCCACGCGAATTCTTTTCCAGGGAAGCGCCACCGCCGCGGCTGACACTGCCGCGGGCGAAGGTTGAAGGCCTGGGTGAACTCGGCGTCGATGTGATCGGCCTGTTGCGCTTCGATGCGCGTCTTGCCGCAATGTCGGCCGAAGACTTCGTGCGCGACGTGCTGGTCGGCCGGCTCGCGGCGCGTGAAGTCTGGGTGGGGCCGGGTTTTCGTTTCGGCCACGGCCGTACCGGCGATCTCGCAACCATGCGTACGCTCGGCAGCAGGCTGGGTTTTTCCGCCGACGAGGTCGCACCGGTGCTGCTTGATGGTGAACGTGTGTCCAGCACCCGCGTACGCGCGGCATTGCACGCCGGTGACTTCACCACCGCGGCGCGCCTTCTCGGCAGGCCATATGCGATCGGCGGTCGCGTCGTGCGCGGCAACCAGCTAGGCCGCACGCTCGGTTATCCCACCGCAAACCTGCGTTTCGGCGGCAAGCTGCCTGCACTTTCCGGAATTTACGTTGCACGTGTACATGGCGTTGCGGACCATCCCTGGCCCGCGGTCGCCAGTTTCGGCACGCGCCCGACCGTGGACGGCAGCGAGCCCGTGCTCGAGGCGCACCTGTTCGACTTCGACCGTGATCTGTATGGCCGTCGGATCGTGGTCGAGTTCATCGCCCGGCTGCGCGACGAAGTGAGATTCCCAGACCTGCCGTCTCTGGTCGCACAGATGCACCGTGACGCCGCCCAGGCGCGCGCGCTCCTGCAGAGCACTCCCCTTTCAAACACCCTGCAACAGGCCTACGCGTGACCCAGGACCCGAACAACAATCGCTACAAGGCCACGCTCCATCTTCCGGCGACCGACTTCCCGATGCGCGGCGACTTGCCGAACCGCGAACCGGAAACGCTGAAGCGCTGGCAGGGCGAAAACCTCTACGCGCAGATTCGCGAGCAGGTCCGTGGACGACCGTCATTCGTGCTGCATGACGGCCCCCCGTACGCCAATGGCGCGATCCACATCGGCCACGCGGTCAACAAGGTGCTGAAGGACATCGTGGTGAAGTCGAAGCTGCTGTCGGGCTTCGATGCGCCGTACGTGCCGGGCTGGGACTGCCACGGCCTGCCGATCGAACTGGTGGTCGAGAAAAAATACGGCAAGGTCGGCGACAAGCTCGATGCGGCGGCGTTCCGCGCGCATTGCCGCGCCTATGCGAGCGAGCAGATCGACAGCCAGCGCAGCGACTTCCAGCGCCTGGGCGTGATCGGCGACTGGGAACATCCCTACCGCACGATGGATTTCAGCTACGAAGCCGACATGCTGCGTGCGCTGGCGACGATCATCGAGCGCGGACACCTGAGCCGCGGCGTCAAGCCGGTGCACTGGTGCTTCGACTGCGGCTCGGCGCTGGCCGAGGCCGAGATTGAATACCAGGACAAGCGTTCTCGGGCGGTCGATGTCGCATACCGGGCACGCCAGCCGCAGGCGCTGGCTTCCGCGTTCGGTGTCGCGGTGCCTGACGGCGTGGATGTCGCGGTCCCGATCTGGACCACCACGCCGTGGACGCTGCCCGCGAGCCTCGCGGTCACGCTCGGCCCGGACCTCGAATACGTGCTGGTCGAAGGCCCGCGCCGCGGCGACCGGCGCCAGTTGCTGGTATTGGCCGAAGCGCTGGCGACGCGCGTATTGCAGCGTTACGGCGTCGAAGCGGTCATGGTGCACGGCCGCGCCCAGGGCGTCGAACTCGAAGGCCAGCGCCTGCAGCATCCGTTCTATCCCGAGCGCGAGATCCCGCTGCTGCTCGGCGAACATGTCTCGGCCGAGGAAGGCACCGGCGCCGTGCATACCGCGCCGGGCCACGGCCAGGAAGACTTCGCGGTCGGCCAGCGTTACGGCCTGGTCGAGCAGTACAGCGCGGCGCAATTGAATCCGGTCGACGGCCGCGGCGTGTATTTGCCGTCGACACCAGCGGCCGATGGCGTGGTACTCGCCGGTCTGCATATCTGGAAGGCCAACGACGCGATCGTCGACGTGTTGCGCGGCAACGGCAGCCTGCTCGCATTCGCCACGCTTACGCACAGTTATCCGCATTGCTGGCGGCACAAGACGCCGGTCGCGTTCCGCGCGACCCCGCAGTGGTTCATCTCGATGGATCAGGCCGGGCTACGCCGCGATGCGCTGGCCGCGATCGGCAAGGGCCGCTGGGTGCCGGAGTGGGGCGAGGCACGCATCTACGGCATGGTCGAAGGCCGCCCGGACTGGACCATCTCGCGCCAGCGCACCTGGGGGGTGCCGATCGCGCTGTTCGTCGATCGCGAAAGCGGCGATCCGCATCCGGACTCGCCGACATTGATGCGGCAGGTCGCCGATCGCGTCGAACAGGGCGGCGTCGATGCATGGTTCGGGCTCGACGCCACCGAACTGCTTGGTGACGCTGCCGCGCGCTACGACAGGATCACCGACATTCTCGATGTCTGGTTCGATTCCGGCGTCACCCACGCCTGCGTGCTCGCGAAACGCACGCAGGACGGCCTGCACAAGCCGGCCGACCTCTACCTCGAAGGTTCGGACCAGCATCGCGGCTGGTTCCAGTCATCACTGCTCACCGGCGTGGCAATGGACGGTGTTGCGCCTTACAAGCAGGTGCTGACGCATGGCTTCGCCGTCGATGCCAACGGCCGCAAGATGTCGAAGTCGCTAGGCAACGTGGTCGCGCCACAAACCGTGATGGATGCGATGGGTGCCGACGTGCTGCGGCTGTGGATCGCCGCCACCGACTACCGCAACGAGATGTCGGTGTCCGACGAGATCCTCAAGCGCAGCGGCGATGCCTACCGCCGCATCCGCAATACCGCGCGCTTCCTGCTCGGCAACCTGCACGGTTTCGATCCGGCGCAGCATCTGTGTCCGATCGAGGACATGGTCGCGCTGGACCGCTGGATCGTGCACCACGCGTTCGAATTGCAGCAAAGGATCGCCGGCGCCTACGCGCGCTACGACTTCGCCGAGATCGTGCAATTGCTCGGAAATTTCTGCAGTGTCGATCTCGGTGCGCTGTACCTGGATGTCACCAAGGACCGGCTGTACACGATGGCGGAGGATTCGCGCGGGCGGCGTTCCGCGCAGTCGGCGATGTACCGCATCGCAGAGGCCTTCGTGCGCTGGATCGCACCGATCCTGAGCTTCACCGCCGATGAGATGTGGCGGCGCCTGCCAGCGGTGACCGAACATGGCGAACGTGCCGGCAACGTGCTGTTCGCAACCTGGTACCAAGGCCTCGCGCCGCTCGCCGATGATGCGGCCCTTTCCGCCGCCGATTTCGAGCGCCTGCTCGCCTTGCGCGACAACGTCGCCAAGGTGCTGGAGCCGATGCGCGCCAGCGGCGAGATCGGCGCTGCGCTGGATGCCGAGATTACGTTGCACTGCGGCGTCGCCGACCAGAACTGGCTTTCGCCGCTGGCCGACGAATTGCGGTTCCTGCTGATCACTGGCGATGTCAGCCTCCAGGCCGACGATGCTTCAGCCGAGATCGGCATCACCGCGACCGTGACCGGCAAGCCAAAGTGCGTGCGCTGCTGGCAGCATCGCACCGATGTCGGCACGCAAGACGGACATCCCGACATTTGCGGCCGCTGCGTGTCCAACATCGAAGGCCCGGGCGAAGACCGGAGGTGGTTCTGATGGCCACGGTCAAACCCAACGCGCTGCCCTGGCTCGGTCTTTCTGCGGTGGTGGTCGTACTCGACCAGCTGAGCAAGGCATGGGTGCTGGCGACGCTGCCCGAGTTCCAGCCGGTGCCGGTGGTCGAGGGCTTCTGGAACTGGTTCCGCACCTACAACACTGGTGCGGCGTTCAGCTTCCTGAGCCAGGCGGGCGGCTGGCAGAAGTATTTCTTCGTGCTGCTGGCGGTGGCGATCTCCGGCGTACTCGGATACTGGCTGGCGCGTACGCCACGCCGCGACTGGAAGACCGCGCTGCCGTTCGCGCTGGTGATCGGCGGGGCGATCGGCAACGTCATCGACCGCTTGCAGCATGGCCACGTGGTCGATTTCATCCAGTGGCACTGGCGCGACCATTACTGGCCCGCATTCAACCTCGCCGATTCGGCAATCGTGGCCGGTGCGGTCGGGATCGCGCTATTCGGCTTGCTGCAAGGCAAAGCCGGGCGCAAAGCGCGATAATCGGGACATGGACATCGTCCTCGCCAATCCCCGTGGCTTCTGCGCCGGCGTCGACCGCGCGATCGAGATCGTCAAGCGTGCGCTCGAGACGCTGGGCGCCCCGATCTACGTGCGTCACGAAGTCGTGCACAACCGCTACGTGGTCGATGACCTCAAGCATCGTGGCGCGATCTTCGTCGAGGAACTGGACGAGGTGCCCGACGGCTCGACCGTGATCTTCAGCGCACACGGCGTTTCCCAGGCGGTGCGCAGCGAGGCCGCGAAGCGCGGGCTGAAAGTGTTCGACGCGACCTGTCCGCTGGTGACCAAGGTGCACCTGGAAGTTGCGCGGCAATGCCGTGCCGGGCGCGACATGGTGTTGGTCGGTCACGCCGGCCATCCCGAGGTCGAAGGTACGATGGGGCAGTGGCGCAACGAGGCCGGTGCCGGCCGCATCCATCTGGTCGAGGATCTCGATGACGTCGCCACCCTCGTCGTCGGCCAGCCGCAGAACGTCGCCTACACCACGCAGACCACGCTCTCGGTCGACGACACCCGCGGCATCATCGCGGCGCTGAAGGAGAAGTTTCCGGCGATCCAGGGGCCGCGCAACGACGACATCTGCTATGCCACCCAGAATCGCCAGGATGCGGTGCGCGAGCTGGCGAAGGAATGCGACCTGGTGCTTGTGGTCGGCTCGCCCAACAGTTCCAACTCCAACCGCCTGCGCGAGCTGGCCGAGCGCGAAGGGGTCGAGGCGCACCTGATCGACGGTGCGATCGAGATCGACCCGCACTGGGTGCAGGGCCGCAGGCACATCGGCGTGACCGCCGGCGCTTCGGCACCGGACGTGCTGGTGCACGGCGTGATCGAGCGCCTGCGTGAACTCGGCGCCGGCGTCGTGCGCGAGCTCGACGGCGAGCCCGAGGACATGGTGTTCGCGCTGCCCAGGGAGCTGCGGGTGCAGCTGGTCGATTGACCGGCTTTCCCGGCAAACCCATACTTCCCGCCCACGCCGGAATAGCTCAGTTGGTAGAGCGGCGCATTCGTAATGCGTAGGTCGTAGGTTCGATTCCTATTTCCGGCACCATCCAATTCAATGGGTTGCGTCCGGCCGGACGCAGCTGAACCGTTTAGCCAAAGCCTGCGGGCTTCGGCCCGCAAGAACCGCAGTCGGACATGACATACTGTCCGTTGCAGCACGCGAGCGTGCTGGCACCCCGTCCCATCAACATCGGCGGAAAGCCATGGAACCAATCTCTCTCGAAGACCTTGCCCTGCTCGAGATGCTCCACCGCATCGACCAGCACGTTCCGCTTCAATCCGGCGACACCGAGATCCGCCAGCGACTGATCGAAAGCGGACTGGCGGTCGAGGATGAAGAGGGAGCGAAGCTGACAACGGCCGGGATCGAGCTGTGCAAGTCGCTGCAGCACCGCGTCGCCGCCGATGCGCAGGCTGCGAAGATCCTGCAGCAACGCGAGGAATCCGCTGCGCCCGAGAAAGCCCAGGTCCGAACGGCGTGACTGTTTCCGCGGCGATGTGGATCTCGCCGTTTGCGACCGCCGGCGGATAGAGTTAGGCACGACCTCCCGCTGGATCCCCCGATGGCGACTCCTTCCGCGAAAGCGCGCACTGCCTATGTCTGCGCCGAATGCGGCGCGGACCACAACAAGTGGCAGGGCCAGTGCGGCGATTGCGGGGCGTGGAATTCGCTGTCGGAGATCGCGCTCGAATCGGCAACGAAATCGCCGGCGGCGCGACGCAATGGCGGCTGGGCCGGCAAGGTCGAGGCGCCCCGGGTCACCGCGCTGAAGGACGTGCGCCATAGCGAGGACGCCCGCGTCTCCACCGGCATCGGCGAGTTCGACCGCGTGCTCGGCGGCGGCCTGGTCGAGGGCGCGGTGGTGCTGGTCGGCGGCGACCCTGGCATCGGCAAGTCGACGCTGCTTTTGCAGGCAGTGGCACTGATGGCACCGACGTTGCCCGGCCTGTACGTCACCGGCGAGGAATCGCTGGCACAGATCGCCGGGCGCGCGGTGCGGCTCGGACTGCCGCTCGATGGACTGAACGCGCTGGCGGAAACCGGGATCGAGCGCATCCTCGAACATGCCGCTGCCAGCAAACCGAAACTGATCGTCGCCGATTCGGTGCAGACGCTCTGGACCGAGCAGTTGACCGCCGCGCCCGGTTCGGTCAGCCAGGTGCGCGAGTCGGCTGCGCGGCTGGTGCGTTATGCCAAGGAGACCGGTACCGCGGTGTTCCTGATCGGTCATGTCACCAAGGATGGTGGCATCGCCGGTCCTCGCGTGCTCGAGCATATGGTCGACGCCGTGCTCTATTTCGAGGGCGAGAGTGGCAGCCGCTTCCGCGTGCTGCGCGCGTTCAAGAACCGTTTCGGTGCGGTCAACGAGCTCGGCGTGTTCGCGATGGGCGAGAAAGGCCTGAAGGAAGTGCCGAACCCGTCGGCGATCTTCCTCTCCGGCGGCAGCACGCCGCAGCCCGGCAGTTGCGTGATGGTGACGCGCGAGGGCACGCGGCCGTTGCTGGTCGAGGTGCAGGCGCTGGTTGATTCCTCACCGCTGTCGAATCCGCGCCGCGTCGCCGTCGGCCTCGAACAGAACCGCCTCGCGATGCTGCTGGCGGTGCTGCATCGCCACGGCGGCATCGGCGTCAGCGACCAGGACGTGTTCGTCAACGTCGTCGGCGGCATCCGCCTGCAGGAAACCGCGGCCGACCTGCCGGTGCTGCTGGCGGTGCTGTCGTCGCTGCGCGACAAGCCGCTGGCGGAAAAGACCGTGGTCTTCGGCGAAGTCGGGCTGTCGGGCGAAATCCGGCCGGTGCCCAATGGCGAGGAGCGGCTGAAGGAAGCCGCCACCCACGGCTTCAAACGCGCGATCGTGCCGAAGGCCAACGCGCCGAAGTCGGGCAGTTACAAGGGGCTGGAATTGATCGCGGTGGAGCGGCTGGCGGATGCGCTGTCGGCCGCGGCCGACTGATTCCATGCGAGCGGCTTCAGCCGCCACAAACCTGGACAACATCGTTCAAACGGTACGATGCAGGACCAGCTCCAGCACAAACTTGCTGCCAAAGAACGCCAGCACCAGCAACGCCATCGCCGTCAGCGTCCAGCGCACCGCGACGACCCCGCGCCAGCCGTAGCGCCAGCGTCCGAGCAGCAATCCGCCGAACAGCAGCCACGACAGCACGCTGAGCACGGTCTTGTGCACGAGATGCTGGGCGAGCAGGTTCTCGACGAACAGCACCCCGGTCAGCAGGGTGGCGGTGAGCAGGACGAAGCCGACCGCGATGGTGCGGAACAGCAGCGATTCCAGTTCGGTCAGCGGCGGCAAAGCACGTAGCCAGCCGTGGAATTCGCGCCGGCGCAGCGCGCGTTCCTGCGCCCAGAGCATCAGCGCCAGCAATGCGGCGATCGCCAGGGTCGCGTAGGCGAGCAGCGCACACCATGCATGCAGTTGCAGGTGCCAGTCGAGACCTTCGGCGCGGACGTGGCCGTAGCCGGCGTAACCAAGCAATGACGCCGCGGCCAGCGGGAACACCACGCTGCCCAGCGCCGCCATCCGCCCGGTGGCGCCGAACGCCGTCGTCAACGCCGCCATGCCCAGTCCGACCAGCGACAGCGCGGCGAAGAAGTGCAGGTCCAGTCCATCGGCTGCGCGCCATGCGGCGACGTGGAATCCGGCATGGAACAGCAGCGCCAATGCGGCCAGGGCGATCCAGCCACGTGGGTTGCCTGCGGCTCGGGCGAGGGCAAGCACGAGCACCGCGGCGGCGGCCAGGTACAGGACGGCGGCAAGGAGCGCGAATGTCATCGCGGCAGTGTCGCATAGCGTCCCGCCGCGTCGCAGTGGCAAGGACGGTCGCGGGACGCGGGCTATAATCCGCGCCCATTGTCCGTGGTGATCCGGCCGCAGCTGCGGCGTCACTGCCGCGACGCCGCGATCCGAGGAAACCACGTGTTCGAGTCCCTGACCCAGCGCCTCTCCGGCACCATCGAGCGCCTGCGTGGCCGCGGCCGCCTGACCGAGGAGAACATCCGCGAGGCCACGCGCGAGGTGCGGATTGCGCTGCTCGAGGCCGACGTCGCGCTGCCGGTGGTGCAGGCGCTGATCGAGCGCATCAAGGTGCGTGCGGTCGGGCAGGAAGTACTGAAGTCGCTGACCCCGGGCCAGGCGCTGATCAAGGTCGTGCGCGACGAGCTGACCGCGGTCATGGGTTCGCAGGCGGCCGACCTGAACCTCAACGTGCCGGCGCCGGCGGTGATCCTGATGGCCGGCCTGCAGGGCGCGGGCAAGACCACCACGGTCGCGAAACTCGCCAGGCACCTGAAGGAACGCCGCAAGAAGAAGGTGATGGTGGTATCGGCCGACGTCTACCGTCCGGCCGCGATCGAACAGCTGCAGACGCTGGCGCAACAGGTCGACGTGCTGTTCTTCCCGTCGTCGGCCGACCAGGAGCCGGTAGCCATCGTCCGCGCCGCGATCGACGATGCGCGCAAGTCCTTCGTCGACGTGCTGATCGTCGACACTGCCGGCCGTCTCGCGATCGACGAGGCGATGATGGCCGAGATCAAGGCGCTGCATGCCGCGGTGTCGCCGGTCGAAACCTTGTTCGTGGTCGATTCGATGACCGGCCAGGACGCCGCCGTCACCGCCAAGGCGTTCTCCGAGGCGGTGCCGCTCACCGGCGTGGTGCTGACCAAGACCGACGGCGATGCCCGCGGCGGTGCAGCGTTGTCGGTGCGCTATGTCACCGGCCGCCCGATCAAGTTCATCGGCACCAGCGAAAAGCCCGACGGCCTCGACGTGTTCCATCCGGAGCGCATCGCCAGCCGCATCCTCGACATGGGCGACGTGCTGTCGCTGGTCGAGCAGGTCGAGCAGCAGGTCGACAAGGACAAGGCGCAGAAGCTGGCGGAAAAGGTCGCCAAGGGCAAGAAGTTCGACCTCAACGACATGCGCGACCAGCTCGAACAGATGCAGAACATGGGCGGCCTGTCCGGGCTGATGGACAAGCTGCCGGGGATGGGCCAGATCCCCGATCACGTCAAGGCGCAGGTCACCGGCAAGGAAGTGCCGCGGATGGTCGCGATCATCAATTCGATGACCA
>JBDSFV010000095.1:0-4362 GCA_039919355.1 Luteimonas sp.
AGCCAGCGATCGCCCGGCGGCGGGGCGGCGTCTTCGGTGAAGTAGTGTTCGAACAGGTACAGCAGGACGTCCAGGATGCTCTCTTTCATTTCCCTCGGCCTGCGCCGCCGTGGCGCTGTGGAGAGGAACCGGCTCGCGCCGGTTGTCGCCGTCGGGCTCCCTGCCCGCCGGCGCCGTGGTGCCTTGCCGGAGCAGGGCACCGCCGTCATCCAACCCCCCCGCGATGACGGTTGCGACGCGTCCTGCGTCGCTGCGCCGGAGGCCTCGGAAAGCCGCCTTCAGCGCTTGCGGGAATAGCGGCCGTGTTCGACTGCAACGCGGCCTTCCAGCTCCATGACCAGCAGCATGGAGGACAGTTCCGCGGCCGTCAATCCGGTGCGCGAGACCAGTCGATCCATACCGGTAGGGTCGTGGCCGAGTGCCTGCCACAAGCGCTGGTAGTCGGGATCGACCGGTTCCGTGCTTGCCGCTGAAGCGCCGGCCATGGGTGTGGCCCCCGAACCGGGGCTGGCCAGACGTCCGCGCAAGGCCTCGGCCAGTTCGGCCGCCAGCGGCCCGATCGCCGCGATCACCTCGTGCGCGCTCTCGACCAACCCGGCGCCGTCGCGGATCAGGCGGTGGCAACCGCGCGCCAGCGGGTTGTGGATCGAACCGGGCACCGCGAACACCTCGCGCCCGCATTCGGTGGCCAGGCGTGCGGTGATCAGGGCGCCGGAGCGTTCCGCGGCCTCGACCACCAGGGTGCCGAGCGCGAGCCCGGCGAGGATCCGGTTGCGGCTGGGAAAGTGGTCGCGCCTGGCCTGGGTGCCAGGGGGATGCTCGCTGACGATGGCGCCGGTGCCGGCGATCCGCGCGTGCAGGACGGTGTTGGCGCGCGGATACGGCACGTCCGGGCCGGTGCCGAGCACGGCGATGGTCTGTCCGCCGGCCGCCAGCGCACCTTCGTGCGCGGCGGTGTCGATTCCGGCGGCAAGGCCGCTGGTCACGGCGAGCCCGGAGGCCGCGAGCGCCTGGGCGAAGTCGAAGGCATTGTCGCGCCCCCCCGCGCTCGGCGAGCGGCTGCCGACCACCGCGACCGATGGATGCCACAGGCAGGCCGGGTCGCCGGCCACGAACAGCACCAGCGGCGGGCTGGCGATGCTGCGCAGCAATGCCGGATAGTCGGGATCGTGCCAGCCGAGCAGGTGGTGGTCCGGTTCGGCCAGCCAGGCGCGGCTGCCGGCCAGCGCGGCTTCGTCCGGTCGCTGCAAGGCGCGGACCTGGTCGTCATCCAGGGCGTGGCTACGCCAGTTGCGCGGTCCGGCAGCGAGCGCGGCCCCGGGCGTGGCATGGGTTTCCAGCAGGCGCCGGCGTGATGCCACGCTGCCGCCGGCAGCGAGCAAAACCAGCAGGGTGTCATCTTCGGTCTCGATCATCGCCCCAGCCTAGTGCGGAAACAGCGACGGCGCCCTCGGGCGCCGTCGCGGAGCGATGTCAGGTTTTCCCGACCGGTCAGTACGGCGCGTCCGGATGCTTGAGCTCGTAGCCGACCCGGCTCGGCTTGATGCTCTCCATCACCAGCCCGTAGCTGATCTTGTCGAATGTGCGAAACACCATGACGTGGCCGGCGAACTCGTCCGGCAGGCGCACCTTCTCGCCCCACGGCGTGCTGTCCTCGGTACGCTCGTAGGGGTATTTCACGCGATCGACCGCATTGCTGCCGACGCGCCAGATCGAGAATACGGTGCCGTTGTCGATGCCTTCGCGCGCGCCTCCGGAGATGGCGACGACGTCGCGCGGGCCGCCGGTGGTCAACATGTCGGCCACCGAGAGGATCTGCAGCTTGCCGTACGGCATCTGCTGCCGCGGCGGATGCGGGAAGAACTGCAGGTCGTAGGGAATCGATTCGACCGCGACCACCTTGTCGCCGATGCGCACCTCGCGGTTGGAGTCGTCGAGCAGCAGGGTGCTGGCCTCGATCCCGCCCACTTCGCCACGGGTGACCACGCCGGCATTGACCGCACGCATTTCGATGCCGAGCGTTTCCATCACGCCGCCCTGGGCGAGCATGGTTTCGGTCCAGAAACGCTCGTAGTCGTCGATGTCGCGGCGACCGGCGTAGTCGAGGTCGTCCTTGCCGACGAGGTAGCAGCACGCGCGCCGGCGTCCCTGGGTGTAGGTCTGCACCGGTCTGAGCACTGCAAAGCGCTGCCCCGGTTGCACGCCCGCCAGTCCTCGCAGGTACGCCACCTGGCCTTCGGCACTGCGCAGCCGGTCGTCCTCCAGGCCCACCACATAGGGCATGTCATCGATCCGGTCGTAGATGCGCAGATCCTTCAGGAACGGTTCGACGTCCGCCAGCGGAATTGCGTTGATCGGCGCGCCCGTGCGCGGCCCGGGTTGCAGGCCGAGGCGATCGAGGTAAGCCAGGCTGAGTACGTCGCCCGGATAGATCAGGTGCGGGTTCCTGATCTGCGGATTGGCCTGCCAGATTTCCGGCCACAGCCAAGGTCGCTTCAGGAAGCGCCCCGCGATGTCCCAGAGCGTGTCGCCACGCTGCACCACATAGGTGTCCGGGTGGTCGCCGCGCATTTCCACGGCGGCGGCATAAGTCGCGACGGTCAACATCGCGACGGCGAAAACCGTACGAAGCCCCTGAGAAAGGCGCTTAAGCTTTGCGGCCATCTACCCGCTCCCCTTGAAGATTTCCCCTTGCAGCCGGGCCAATATAGCCCACAAGGCACGCGTCTTGGCAAGACTGCGGCGCTACAATCGCCTGCACACAGGTCAAGCCGCTTGCGGATGTGACCGCCGCCCCCATTTTTCCCGCCATGGCCCAGCTCCCCATCCTCGAATTTCCCGACCCCCGGCTGCGCACCCAGGCCGCGCCGGTGGATCCGGTCTGGCTGGCCGATCCGGCCACCCAGCGCCTGTTCGACGACATGTTCGAAACCATGTACGCCGCCCCGGGCGTTGGCCTGGCAGCGAGCCAGGTGGATGTGCACCGGCGTTTCATGGTGATTGACGTGTCGGAGGAGAAGAACCGGCCGCTGGTGTTCGTCAATCCGCAGATCACCGCCCGCAGCGGCGAGCAGGTCTACCAGGAAGGCTGTCTGTCGTTCCCGGGTATCTTCGCCGACGTCACGCGTTCCGGCGAGATCACGGTCACGGCGCTGGACCGCCACGGAACATCGTTCGAGCTGGACACCGATGGCCTGCTCGCGGTCTGCATCCAGCACGAGATGGACCACCTCGTGGGCAAGCTGTTCGTCGACTACCTCTCGCCGCTCAAGCGCGAGATGGTGCGCAAGAAGCTCGCCAAGCAGCGCAAGCAGCAGTCGGACGCCGCGTAAGCGCGCATGGCCTTGCGCATCGTCTTCGCCGGCACGCCGGAGTTCGCCGTGCCGTCCCTGCGTGCCGCGGCGCAACGCAATGAAGTCGCCGCGGTCTACACCCAGCCGGACCGCCCCGCCGGGCGCGGCCGCAGCCTGCAGGCATCGCCGGCCAAGCTCGAAGCGCTCAAGCGCGGCATCCCGGTACTGCAACCGGAATCGCTGAAACCGCAACTCTCGCGTGACGCGTTGCGCGCGCTGAAGCCCGACCTGCTGGTCGTGGTCGCCTACGGCCTGATCCTGCCGCAGCAGATCCTCGACATCCCGACATTCGGTTGCTGGAACGTGCACGCCTCGCTGCTGCCGCGCTGGCGCGGCGCCGCGCCGATCCAGCGCGCGATCGAGGCCGGAGACAGCGAAACCGGCGTGTGCCTGATGCAGATGGAGAAAGGCCTGGACACCGGCCCGGTGCTGCTGTCGCAGCGCATTGCGATCGGCGGGCAGGACACCGGCGGCCAGCTGCACGACCGCCTCGCCGAACTCGGCGCACAGACGCTGGCTGACGGCCTCGGCCTGCTGCGCGCCGGCATCCGTCCGATCGCCAAACCGCAGCCCGCCGCCGGCGTGACCTATGCGCACAAGCTCGACAAGGCCGAGGCCGTACTCGACTGGCACCAACCGGCTCAGCAGCTGGCGAACAAAGTCCGCGCGTTCAAAAAATCGGCAGCGGTGATCGCCTTGCCGCCTTCACGCTGCAGCACGCGGATGCGCAACGCGCCCCCGCCGCAGGCGACGTCGATGCCGTCGCGTCCGGCGAGCAGCACGCTGCCAGGCGCGGCGTTGTGCGCGAGCGGCAGCGCGACCGCGCCGTGGATGCGCACGCGCTCGCCGGCAAGCTCGGCTTCGGCCATCGGCCAGGGATTGAAGGCGCGCACCTTGCGCGCGAGCACGTCGGCGGGCTGCGACCAGTCCAGGCGCGCCTCGGCCTTGTCGAGCTTGTGCGCATAGGTCACGCCGGCGGCGGGCTGCGGTTTGGCGATCGGACGGATGC
>JBDSFV010000096.1:0-3687 GCA_039919355.1 Luteimonas sp.
CGACAGCCTGGTGCTGCACCTGCCGGTGCGCCGCCGATCGGGTCGCAACGGCGGGATGCCGGAACTGGAAGCGCGTTGGCTGACCAGTTCCGGGCGCGTGTCCACGAGTGCGGAGGTCCCGCGCGACTACCGGCGCATTTTCGAACGCATGCAGACCTTCGAACGCGACCGCCGCCGCCATGCCGCAGAGGCTCCCGTGGATTGGCCGCAGGATCCGACCGAGCGCAGCCTGCACAGCGTCGATGCCATGGCCGTGCACTACCAGCGACTGATGACGCTGGCGATGCGCGCGATCCATGTGCTGGCGGTCCTGATGGGCCTGGCATTCCTGCTGTACTCCGACCTCGGTGCGCCGGATTCGATGCTGTGGGTGTTCCTGCTGTTCTTCGCGGTCGGGCTGCTGATCGCGGTTGCCGCGCACCGCCGCGACTGGCACCGAAAGTACATCGACTACCGGGCGCTGGCCGAAGGCCTGCGGGTGCAGTCGTTCTGGCGGCGGGCGGGACTGTCGATGACCGGCGATCCGGAATTCGCGCACGACAACTTCATGCAGAAGCAGGACGTGGAGCTGGGCTGGATCCGCAACGTGATGCGCCAGGTCGGGCTGATGCCGCTGCCGCCTGTCGACGATCCCGCCCAGGCCGTGGACCGCGTGGTCGAAGCCTGGGTCGGACGTCCGGGACAGTCGGGCCAGCTGGCGTACTACGAACGCAAGGCGGCGCTGTGCGAACGCCACCACCTGCGCACGCAGGGACTGGGCAAGGCCTGCCTGTGGGCCGGCATCGGCATCAGCCTGTTCCTGGCGCTGTTCCATGGGGTGATCGCCGGCGGCATCCGAAACGTGCTGGTGACATCGATGGGCGCGTTGTCACTGATCGCGGCGGTGCGCGAGGCCTATGCCTATCGCAAGGCCGACAAGGAGCTGGTCAAGCAATACCGCTTCATGCACCGCATCTACCGCAACGCGCGGATCGCACTGGATGGCGCGGGCAGCATCCAGGAGCGGCGCGAGATCCTGCGTGCGCTCGGCGAGGCCGCGCTGGCCGAACACGCCGAATGGGCACTGATGCATCGCGACCGGCCGATCGAGCACGGGCGCCCGTAGTCTGCAGGATGATCAGCCGCGCATGCTCAATCGCGTGGAATCACGTTGATCGCCTGGATCCGCCGCGCGTGGCGGGCAAGCAGGTAGTCGATGTAGTCGCCGACGATCAGGTGTGGCCTGCCCTTGCCGCGCGTGACCACGCGGCTGATCAGGACGTTGGTGTCCGCATCCCATTCCAGGTTGATCGCGCCGTGGCGGTCGGGGAGGGTGCTTTTCAGCTTGGCCCAGCCGTGGCGGCGACCCGGCCGTTTCTGCTGCACGACCTGCAGGTCGTGGCGTTCGATGCGCGCATCATTGGCGATCGCCTCGCGCAGGCTGCGGCCGCGCGTGCAGATGGTCTGGATCAGGATTTGCATGGCGCGATCTCCATGGCGCGACCTGCTGGCGTGGTCCCTCCGGATCGTAATCCAGATTCGAGGCGCGCCGCGAAATCACCCGCTTGCGATGTGGCCACAACGCGCCGCCGCGCGCTCAGGAAACCAGTATGCGAGCTTCGCTTTACCACGTCGAGATCACTATTCCGGGTCATAGTCGAGGTTTGAAGCAAGCCAGCGCTCTGCTTGCGCCAGCGACACACCCTTGCGCTGCGCGTAGTCGGCGGCCTGTTCCTTCGACACGCGCCCGACCACGAAATACTGGCTCTGCGGGTGGCTGAAGTAGTACCCGGACACGGCGGCAGCCGGCAGCATCGCGAAATTTTCGGTCAGACGCATGCCGGCATTGCGGCCCGCGTCGAGCAGGCGGAACAGCGTCGCTTTCTCGCCGTGCTCGGGACAGGCCGGGTAACCGGGGGCGGGGCGAATCCCGCGATACGCTTCCTCGATCAGCTGCGCGGCGTCGAGCGATTCATCCGCGGCGTAAGCCCACAGTTCCTTGCGTACGTGCTGGTGGACGCGCTCGGCGAGCGTTTCGGCGAGGCGGTCGGCGAGCGCCTTGAGCATGATTGCGTTGTAGTCGTCGTGGTCGGCCTCGAAGCGTGCGACGTGCGGCTCGATGCCAAGCCCGGCGGTCACCGCGAATGCGCCGATCCAGTCCTGCTTGCCGGAATCCTTCGGTGCGACGAAGTCGGCGAGGCAGAAATCCGGACGCTCGACCGGCTTGTCGACCTGTTGGCGCAGGAAATGCAGTGTGGTGGGCGTGCCATCGGTATCCAGCACGACATCGTCGCCGACGCTGTAGGCGGCCCACAGGCCGACCACCGCCTTCGCGGTCAGCCATTTGCCGTCGATGATGTTGCGCAGCATCGCTTGCGCGTCGGCGAGCAGTTCGCGCGCCTGTGCGCCGACCACCGCGTCATCGAGGATCTGCGGATAGCGTCCCGCGAGTTCCCAGGCATTGAAGAACGGTGTCCAGTCGATCAGCTCGACCAGGTCGGCGAGCGGGTAGTCGTCGAACACGGTGATGCCGGGCCGCTTCGGTGCAGGCGGCGTGTAATGCTTCCAGTCACCATCGAACCGTTGCGCGCGCGCCTTCTCCAGCGACACCAGCCGCTTGGCATCGCCGCGATTGCGGTGGCGGGTGCGGATCTCGGCGAAGTCGGCATCGTTGGCCGCGACGAACGGTGCACGCAGCTCCTGGCTGATCAGCGACTGCGCCACGCCGACCGCGCGCGAGGCATCCTTGACCCAGATCGTCGGCGACTTGTAGTGCGGGTCGATCTTCAGCGCGGTGTGCGCGCGCGAGGTGGTGGCGCCACCGATCAACAGCGGCATCGTCATGCCCTGCCGTTGCATCTCGCGGGCGACATGGCTCATTTCCTCCAGTGACGGCGTGATCAGCCCGGACAGGCCGATCAGGTCCGCGTTCTCGGCCTTGGCGCGGTCCAGGATGACCTGCGCCGGCACCATGACACCGAGATCGATCACTTCGAAGTTGTTGCACGCCAGCACCACGCCGACGATGTTCTTGCCGATGTCGTGCACGTCGCCCTTGACCGTGGCCATCACGATCTTGCCGTTGGACTTGCCGGTATCGCCCGTACGCAGCTTTTCGGCCTCGATCCAGGGCAGCAGGTAAGCGACGGCCTTCTTCATCACCCGCGCCGACTTCACAACCTGCGGCAGGAACATCTTGCCGGCACCGAACAGGTCGCCGACCACGTTCATGCCGTCCATCAGCGGGCCTTCGATCACGTCGAGCGGGCGCGTCGACAACGCGCGCGCCTCCTCGGTGTCGGCCACGATGTACTGGTCGATGCCATGCACCAGCGAATGGCTCAGCCGCTCGCGCACCGGCTTCTCGCGCCACGCCAGGTCCTCGACCCTCTGCTCGCCCTTCCTGCCCTTGTAGCGGTCGGCGATCTCCAGCAGGCGTTCGGTCGCGTCGGGGCGGCGGTTGAGGACGATGTCCTCGACCCGCTCGCGCAGCTCGGCGTCGAGGTCGTCGTACAGGGGCAGGGCACCGGCATTGACGATGCCCATGTCCATGCCGGCACGGATCGCGTGATACAGGAACACCGCATGGATCGCCTGCCGCACCGGCTCGTTGCCGCGGAACGAGAAGCTGACGTTCGACACGCCGCCGGATATATGGCTCAGTGGGAAGCGACGCTTGAGTTCACGCGTCGCCTCGATGAAATCGAC
>JBDSFV010000097.1:0-9244 GCA_039919355.1 Luteimonas sp.
CGAGAGCTTCGCGCATTCGACCATCATCTTCAGGTCGAAACCCTCGACGTCGCTCAGGTAGTTCGCCTCGATCCGCGCCTTGTCCGCGGCGCGTGCGCTGACCAGGCTGATGCGGCCGCGGCTGCGAGGGCGCAGGAAGCACGCGTGCAGCGTGTAGCCGTCTCCGGCGAGGCGATGGCGGCCATGGTCGTCGAGCATCGCCGGGATGAAATGCAGCTGGATGTCGGCGCGTTCATCCGGTGCGAATCGGGAACGCACGAACCCGCCGGCCTCGGCGATGTTGCTGGTGCCGGGGCCGCGATGGCCGCGCAGGTAGTAGTCGAACGCGACCTTCATGTCGCTGATGCGGTCGTAGCTGACGGGCCGGGTCGAATGCTGCAGGGTGGAGATGTCGAGGTGGTCCTGCAGGTTCTCGCCGACCTGCGGCGCAGCGGACACGACCTCGATGCCGTGCCGGCGCAGCTGCGCAGCCGGGCCGATGCCTGAAAGCATCAGCAGCTGCGGCGAGTTGATCGCGCCGCCGCACAGGATCACTTCGCATGCAGCCGGCTGGTGGAAGGCCTTGCCGAGCATCGAATAGGTCACGCCATTGGCACGCTGCCGCTCGAATGTGATGCGACTCGCCATTGCGCCGGTGTGGACAGTCAGGTTGGGCCGCGACTTCACCGGGTCGAGGTAGGCCACCGCCGTCGAACAGCGCGCGCCGTCCTTCTGCGTCACCTGATAGAGACCGAAGCCCTCCTGCCGCGGGCCATTGAAGTCGCGATTGGCGGCAAAGCCGGCCTGCTGCCCGGCGGCAACGAAGGCGTGCGAGAGCGGGTTGACGTGGCGCAGATCGGAGACGTAGAGCGGGCCGTCGCCGCCATGCAGCGCACTGCCGCCGCGTTCATTGTGCTCGGCGCGCTTGAAGTAGGGCAGCACCGCGTTCCAGTTCCAGCCGTCGGCGCCCTGCGCGGCCCAGTCATCGTAGTCGCCGGCGACGCCGCGGATGTAGCACATCGCATTGATCGAGCTGGAGCCGCCCAGCACCTTGCCGCGCGGCCACCACAGCGTGCGCTGGTCGAGCTGCGGCTCGGGCGCAGTGGCGTAGTCCCAGTTCACGCCCTTCTTGCCGACCAGCCTGGACAGTCCGGCGGGCATGTGGATGAAGGGATGCCAGTCGCGCGGGCCGGCTTCCAGCAGCAGCACCTTGGTGTCGTGATCCTCGCTGAGGCGGTTGGCGAGGACGCAGCCGGCCGAGCCGGCGCCGATGATGATGTAGTCGTACACGTACCGTCCCGCGGCGCTGATCGAGCCAAACTATGCCGCAGGGCTGGAGCAATTGCTCGGAACGCACCTGCGAAGCCTGCTGGCGGCGCGCGGGCCCCATGGGCTAACGTGCGGCAAGCGGGCAGGGAGCGCGGAAATGGCCGACACCCGAAGCGGACGCATCCACGCCGGCGAAGCGCGCGCGGTGGCGCTGTCGGCCCTGTACTTCTTCTGTGTGCTTGCGGCGTATTACGTGATCCGGCCGGTGCGCGACCAGCTGTCCGCCGCGGTTGGCTCGACCCAGCTGCCGCGGTTCTACGCCGCCACGTTCCTCGTGACGCTGACGCTGACGCCGCTGTTCGCGTGGCTGGCCGCGCGTTACCCACGGCGGATCGTGGTGCCGGTGGTGTACGTATTCTTCATCGCCTGCCTGCTGGCGTTCGTGCCACTGTTCACGGTCCAGGGGCTGCTGGGCCCGCGCGCGCTCGGCACCGTGTTCTTCGTCTGGATCAGCGTGTTCAGCCTGTTCGTCGTGTCGGTGTTCTGGAGTTTCATGGCCGACATCTGGGACGTGGCCCAGGCGCGACGGTTGTTTCCGCTCATCGCGCTCGGCGGCACCGCGGGTGCGATCGTGGGGCCGACGTTGACGCGCAGCCTGGTCGGCGTGATCGGCGTGGCGCCGTTGCTGCTGGTGTCGGTGGCGCTGCTCGGCTTGGCGCTGGCGTGCGCCGCATGGCTCGGACGCTGGGCGCGTCGACACGGCACCGGTCGCATGGATGCCGCGCAAGGCACGGCGGTCGGTGGCGGCATGTTTGACGGCCTGAAACAGGTCTTCGCCAATCCGTTCATGCGCAGCATGGCGCTGCTGATGCTGCTCGGCGACTGCATCGGCACGATCAACTACGCGCTGGTGACCGACTATTCCGGCGCGACGTTCACCGATGCGGTCGCGCGTACCCGCTTCGCCGCCAATCTCGACCTCGGCACCAATGTGCTGCAGGTGGTGATGCAGTTGACGCTGACGCGCTGGCTGCTGGTCCGCCACGGCGCCGGGCCGGCGATCGCGGTCTGGGCCGCGACCACGGTGGCGATGCTGCTGCTGGTGGTGGCCTCGCCCGATCCGCACGCGCCATTGATCGGCGCGATGCCGGCGGTCGCGCTGGCACTGATCGTCAGTCGCGGGCTGGCCTACGGCATGCTCGGGCCGGCGCGCGAAAGCCTGTTCACGCACGTGCCGCGGAGCCTGCGCTATCTCTGCAAGAACGCGGTCGATACCGCAGTCTGGCGTTTCGGCGACGTGACCACGGCGCTGTCGATGAATGCCTTGCGCATGTTCGGCGTCGGAGCGGCGGGGTTCGCCGCGCTCGGCGCGCTCGCGGCGACCGCATCGGGCACGATCGGCTGGTGGCTGGGTCGGCGGGTGGAGCATGACACTGCGCCTGTCGCACCGGCTGCCACGGCGGATTGAGCGGTGCGCGAGCGCTGCCGACCGGCGACAGCGCATGCCATCATGACTGCCGCTTCCGGAGGATTGATCGCATGCGCCTTGCCTTCCTGCTCGCCACCACGCTGACGCTGTCGGCCGCGTTTCCGTACGATCTGCGCGCCAAGGATGCGCCGGCGTCGCCGCCCACGCGGATCGCCGTGCATGCCGCACGCCTGCTCGATGTCGAAAGCGGCCGCATCGTGTCCGATCCGATGCTGCTAATCGAAGGTGACAGGATCGTTTCGGTGAATCCGGGTGGCAGCGCGCCCGCCGGCACGCAGGTGATCGAGCTTGGCAACGTCACCCTGCTGCCCGGGCTGATCGACGTGCATGTGCATATCACCGGCGATTCGACCGCGAGCACCGGCAACTATTACCGCGACATCCTGACGCTGGGCCCGGTCGATGAAGCGGTGACGGCGCATGTGTTCGCAAAGCGTACGCTCGATGCCGGCTTCACCACCGTCCGCAGCCTCGGCTCGAGCGCCTACATCGACGTGGCGCTGCGCAACGCGATCGATCGTGGACTCATCGAAGGGCCACGCATCCTCGCCGCGACCCTGCCGCTCGGCGCCACCGGCGGCCATGCCGACGGCGGCACCGGTTTCGTGCCCGACATCGAGTTCCACGGCGAGACCGGCATCGCCGACGGCATCGACGCGGTGCGCGCGCGGGTGCGCGAGGACGTCAAGCACGGCGCCGACGTGATCAAGTTCATGGCCAGCGCCGGCGTGCTCAGCAACGAGGCCTCGGTCGGCGCGCCGCAGTATTCGCAGGCGGAGATGGACGCGATCGTCGACGAGGCACACCGCTGGGACAAGAAGGTGGCCGCGCACGCGCACGGCGCCGAGGCGATCAAGATGGCGATCCGTGCCGGCGTCGATTCGGTCGAGCACTGCAGCTTCATCGACGACGAAGGGCTAAAGCTCGCCAAGCAGCACGGTACCTGGCTGGTGTTCGACATCTACAACGACGACTACATCCTGGCCGAGTACGGCAAGCTCGGCGTGCCGCCGGCACAGATCGCCAAGGAGAAACTGGTCGGGCGCACCCAGCGCGAGAACTTCCGCAAGGCGGTGCAGGCCGGCGCGAAGCTCGCCTTCGGCAGCGACGCCGGGGTCTATCCGCACGGTTGGAACGCCAAACAGTTCGCCAAGGAAGTGGAGTGGGGCATGAGTCCGCTGCAGGCGATCCGCTCCGCGACGACCAACGCGGCCGACCTGCTCGGCTGGCAGGATCGTGTCGGCGCGCTCAAGCCCGGCTATTACGCGGACATGATCGCGGTAAGCGGCGATCCGCTGGCCGATGTCACCGTGCTGGAGCACGTCGGCTTCGTGATGAAGGGCGGGCGCGTGGTGCGCGGCGCCGCGCAGCCGTGAACCACGCGTCGCGCTCGCGCTGCGCATGACCGCGCCGCTCGACCACGCCCATCGCGACCTGCGCCGCAGGCATCGCTGGCAGCGGCTGGTGTGGCTGCTGGCGGCGCTGGTGCTGGTGTTCCTGGCGTGGGGTTTCGTGTGGGAGCCGGGGCAGCTGGTCGAGCGCGACTACGGCATTGCCTTGCCGCAGTGGTCGCCGCAGTGCGACGGCCTGCGCGCCGACGTCATCGCCGACCTGCACACCGGCTCGCCACGGAACGGCGTCGACAAGCTCGATCGCGTGGTGCAAAGGCTGATCGCGAGCGACAGTGATGTCGTATTGCTGGCCGGCGACTATCTGATCCTCAAGGTGTTCCTGGGCAGGTACGTCGCGCCGGAAGTCGTCGCCGCACACCTGAAACCGCTGGCCGCGCGCAAGCCGGTGTACGCGGTGCTCGGCAACCACGACTGGTGGAAGGATGGCAGCAAGGTCCGGCATGCGCTCGAATCGGCTGGCATCGTGGTGCTGGAGAACCAGGCGCGCGAGGTCACGCTGGGTCAATGCCGGCTGTGGCTGGTCGGTGTCGGCGACTTGTGGGAAGGCCATCCCGACATCGGCCGCGCCTTCGCCGCCGTGAACGACGATGCGCCGGTGGTCGCCATCACCCACAACCCCGAACTCTTCCCGCGGATGCCGGTGCGGGCTTCGCTGGTGGTCGCGGGCCATACCCACGGCGGACAGGTCTGGCTGTTGTCGGGGCGGCCGTCGATGCGCGGCCATCATTACCTCGCCGGGCCGATCGTCGAGGACGGACGACATCTGTTCGTCACGCCCGGCATCGGCACCAGCATCCTGCCGTTCCGGTTCCGGGTGCCGCCGGAGATCTCGCGGCTGACCCTGCACGACGCCGCTGTCAACAAGTAGCCGAGCGCCTTAAACCGCGTGGCTCACGACGGCATCCAGCTGGGTATGCTGACCGCAACCGTGACCGACCTGCTCGCCCGCCTGCGCCATCCCATTCGCTGCGCCTCGCGCTGACCCAGCGCGTTGCGTTCACCTGACCACATCGGCAAGCCCCATTGTTTTGCAAGAACGCCCCGGAGACCGCCATGAACCGCCCGGCTTTGAACCAATCGACCCTTGCACTCGCCTTGTGCGCCTGCCTCGTTGCTCCGTCGCTGTTCGCGGCGACGCCGATCGACCAGACCCGCGCGCTCGATCCACGCGGCCGGGTCGAGATCGACAACCTCAAGGGCCGCATCCAGGTGCGCGCCTGGGAGCGCAACGAGGTGCATGTCAGCGGCTCGCTCGGCGAGGGCGTCGAGAAGCTGGTGATCGAGGGCGACCGCGAGCACCTCGTGGTGCGCGTGCAGTATCCGAAGCAGATTGGCGCATGGCGCAGCGACAGGACCGGCCCGACCGACCTGCAGCTGCAGGTGCCGCTGCGCGCCGACCTCGACATCGAATCGGTGTCCGCCGACATCGATATCGACGGCGTCGCTCCCGGCGACCTCGGCATCGACACCGTCAGCGGTGACGTGGTGGCCGCGGCCGCGCCGCAACACGTCGACATCGACAGCGTCAGCGGCGACCTGCGTGTGACCGTCAACAGCGCTGACGTCAAGATCGAGACGGTGAGCGGCGATGTCTTGCTGCGCGGTCGCCTCACGGGCCGGGTGCATGGCGAGACGGTGTCCGGCGACCTGTCGATCGACAGTGTCGGCGAGCGCCTGCGGCGCGTGTCGACCGGCACGGTGTCCGGCGACGTGGCGATGCGGGTGGCGCTGGCCGACGGCGGCCGGATCAAGTCCGAATCGGTCAGCGGCGACATCCGCCTGCATCTGCCGAAGGCGCTGTCGGCGCGGGTCAGCGGCGAGGGTTTCAGTGGCACGCTGCGCGCGCCTGGCGCGAAGATCGAGAAGGAGGAATTCGGTCCCGGCTCGAGCTTCGGGCAGCGCTACGGCAGCGGCGCCGGCGAGATCCGGCTGGAGACCTTCTCCGGCGACGCCGAGCTCAGTCTCGACTGACATTGCGCGGCGCTGCTGTGGCTCTGACTGCACAACGCTGATGAGAAAATGGCGGGCTGAAGCCCACCGTCCATTGTCACGACCGTTTCGCTGCCTCTACGCGGCAGCGCGGTCGCGGTTGGCGCCCGCGTCCTCGGCGCCGAAGTCGCCGTAGTACGAGGCCGCGCGCAGCTGCCAGGGCTCGAAATCGTCGACCGTGATCGCGTCGAGCGTCATCACCCGCAATTCCTCCAGCTGCGCGCGTTCCTCGGCGGTGATCCAGCCTTCGCGCACGCCCTCGTCGAGTTGCTCGGGGAAATCCAGCGCCTCGATGTCGCTGTTCTTCAGCGCCTTGAGGAACTTGCGTTCGACCGGATCGGCGAGGATCACCTTCGGCAAATAGCTGTCGACGCGGCCCGCCGGGTTGTTGGCGCAGGGCGTCAGGAACACGCCGTCGGCCAGACGCGCGCGCGCGTCGCAGGGC
This sequence comes from Luteimonas sp., assembly GCA_039919355.1. Taxonomy (GTDB): domain Bacteria; phylum Pseudomonadota; class Gammaproteobacteria; order Xanthomonadales; family Xanthomonadaceae; genus Cognatiluteimonas. Next base: position 6,584 of record JBDSFV010000097.1, read on the forward strand.
GTCATCAGCAACGCGGCGGCGCGATGTCCGAGGCGGTCGCTCGGCGCCTGCGCGCGCCGGCCCCACGGGAACACCAGCGTCCACAGCAGCCAGCCGACCGGGCGGATCGGGAAGTTGCGCAGTGCGCCGGACAGCGCGGTCTCGATCTTGTTGATGGCGTCGTGGAAGGCCCACGCCAGCAGCGGCTGGTCGCCGGCCGGGCGGCCCTCGTCCTCGTAGCGTTTCAGCATCGCGCTGGCGATGTAGAGGTTGCTGAGTACGTCGCCGAGGCGGCCGGACAGCGACTCCTTGAATTTCAACTTGCCGCCAAGCAACAGCATCGAGGTATCCGCCATCACCGCCAGCGCGGCGGAATAGCGGTCGAGCTTGCGGTAGAAGCGGCGGGTGTAGTCGTCTCCCGGCGCCTTGCCGATCCTGGACGCCGTCAGCCAGAACCAGAACGCGCGCACCGCGTTGGAGATTGCAAAGCCGATGTGGCCGAACAGGTTGCGGTCGAATTCGTCGATGCGCTGCCGTGGGTCTTCCAGCTGCGCCGCCTTCATCTCCTTCATCACCCACGGATGGCACAGGATCGCGCCCTGGCCGAAGATCATCAGGCTGCGGGTCATGATGTTGGCGCCCTCGACGGTGATGCTGATCGGAATCGCCTGCCAGGCACGGCCCAGATAGTTGCGCGGCCCCAGGATGATGCCCTTGCCGCCGTGGATATCCATCACGTCACGGATTACCTCGCGGCCCATTTCGGTGCAATGGTATTTGGCGATGGTCGAGGGCACCGCCGGGTTCTCGCCGCGCGATACCGCCGCAGCCGTTGCCTGCGCCAATGCGCTGATCGCATAGGCCTTGCCGGCGATCCGCGCCAGCGCTTCCTCGACGCCTTCGAAACGGCCGATCGACAGCCCGAACTGCTTGCGGATGCGGGCGTAGGCGCCGGTGACACAAGCGCTCATCTTGGCGCCGCCGCTGGCGATCGAGGGCAGGGTGATCGAGCGGCCGATCGACAGCAATTCCATCAGCATTTGCCAACCGCGGCCGGCGTAGTCCTCGCCACCGATCAGCTGCGACAACGGCACGAACACGCCGTTGCCGTGGACCGGCCCGTTCTGGAACGGGGTGTTGAGCGGGAAGTGGCGGCGACCGATTTCCAGCCCCGGCGTGTCATGTGGTACCAGTGCCAGCGAGATGCCGATGTCGCGCTGGTCGCCGAGCAGGCCGTCGGGGTCGTACATGCGGAAGGCGACACCGACCAGCGTCGCCACGGGGGCGAGGGTGATATAGCGCTTGTCGAGTGTCAGCTTGATCCCGAGTACCTGCGCGCCGCCCCATTCGCCCATCGCGACGATGCCGTAATCGGGGATCGAGGTCGCATCGGAACCGGCGAACGGACCGGTCAACGCGAAGCAGGGCACCTCGCTGCCGTCGGCCAGGCGCGGCAGGTACTGCTGCTTCTGCTCGTCGGTGCCGTAGTGCATCAGCAGCTCGGCCGGGCCGAGCGAGTTCGGCACGCCGACGGTCGTGCTCACGGTGGAGGAAATCGACGCCAGCTTCTGGATCACCTTGTGGTTCATCAGCGCCGAGAAGCCGAGGCCGCCGTATTCCTTGGGGATGTTGAGGCCGAAGAACCTGTTGCGCTTGATGAAGTCCCACAGCTCCGGCGGGAGGTCGGCGCGGACATGGGTGATGTCCCAGTCGTCGACCATCTTGCACAGTTCCTCGCAGGGGCCGTCGAGGAAGGCCTGTTCCTCGGCCGTCAGTTGCGGCTTGGGCTGCGACAGCAACTGGTTCAAGTCGGGTTTGCCCGAGAACAGCTCGCCTTCGAAGCCGACCGTGCCCGATTCCAGCGCGGTGCGCTCGGTGTCGGAGAGCGGCGGCAGGATCCTGGTGTAGAACTTCAGCAGCGGCGTGGTGATCCAGGGCTTGCGGATGGCCGGTGCCAGCAGCGGCACCGCTATCAGCGCAGTCAGCAACCCGGCGATGAGGATGGCGATGTGGTTCGCGCCGAACAGCCAGCACGCGACCAGCAACGACGCGGTGATCGCCGCCCACACCGCCAGCCGCAGCCGATGGTAGGCGGCGAAGGCGCCGGCGAGCAGGAAGGCGAGGAAGGGAATGGCGATGCTCATCGTTCGCTCCAGCCGGCCGCGGTCGCGACCTGCATGAGGGTGGGGCAAGCCCTACGGTGGCACATCATCCGTCCTGGCTTTACCATACGGATAAGTATGGATAGCGGTGAAGCGTCATGTCAACTTTGAGGATCTTCGCGGATGTCTTGTCTATTTAATGCGTCAGCTGCGGAGACGGGCGGGACCGCGTACTGTTCTGGACTCCGGCGTATGGATACACTTCCAGAATGACGGCCGCGACCGCTAAACCACCTGTAAAGGCCGCCGAACGCACTGGACGCCTCAGCGCCGATGACTGGGCACAGGCCGCCCTCGACCTGATCGCCGAGCAGGGTGTGGCCGCGGTCGCGGTCGAACCGTTGGCGCGCCGGCTCGGCGTCACCAAGGGCAGCTTCTACTGGCATTTCCCCTCGCGCGACGCATTGCTGCAGGCGGCGCTGGAGCGTTGGGAGAAGGTCGAGCAGGAAACCGTGTTCGGCCAGCTCGAGGCCGTGCCCGACCCGCGCGAGCGCCTGCACGCGCTGTTCCAGCTGGTCGC
>JBDSFV010000098.1:0-3090 GCA_039919355.1 Luteimonas sp.
CCAGGCGATCGCCTACACCGGCAGCAATAGTGAAGGCGGCAGGCTCGAGGATGCCGCGGTGGCGACCATGCTCGGCACCGTCGACCGCAGCCGTGTCGGGGCATTGCTTGCGGCATTGGGTGCGGGCGAGGGCGCAGCGTTGCTGGCGGAAGTCGCGATGCTCGCCGAATTCTCGCCCGACTGGAACGGCGTGCTCGATGCGCTGGCGGACGCGTTGCACCGGGTACAGGTGAAGCAACTGGTGCCTGCGGCCGATGTCAAGGCCGGCGGCGTCGATATCGACGCACTGGCCGCGCAACTGCGGCCCGAACTCGTGCAGCTGTGGTACCAGATGGCGCTGAACGCGCGTCGCGACCTGTCGCTGGCGCCGAGTCCGCGCGCCGGTTTCGAGATGGCCATGTTGCGCATGCTGGCATTCCGTCCGGCGGAGGCCGGCACGCAGACCATCGCTCCGGGCAGCACGGTCCCGCGCGTTTCCGGTGCGACGGCCGCCAAGGCGGCGCTCTCGGGCGAGGTCGCGCAAGCGCGCGCAGCGCGACCGGCGGCGCCTTCGCGGTCGACACCTGCACCGGCGCCGAGAATCGTTGAACCTGCCGTGGGATCCCTGGCCGCGGCCGCTCCGATCGACGCCGGTATCGATGCCGACCGTTGGCTGGAGCTGGTCGCCAATTGCGGTCTCAAGGGGCCGGCGAAGGAACTCGCGGGGCATGCCGGTTTCGTCGGATTCGAGCGCGGTGTCCTGCGTCTGTCGTTGACGCCGGGCGATGAACACCTGAAAGCGCCCAGCCTGGTCAGGATGCTCGGCGAGGCCCTCGTCCCGGCGCTCGGCGCCGTACCGCAGATCCGTTTTGAAACCGCCGCGACGAGCGCAGAGACCTTGCACCAGCGCAGCGCGCGCGAGCGCGATGCGCGTCAGGTCGCGGCGGAGAACGCGTTCATGGACGACCCAGGCGTGCAGCGCCTGATCAACCAGTACGGCGCCACACTGGTGCCGGATTCCATCCGACCTTTCGACGAGTAGAGACATGCGCGGAAACATCGCCCAACTCATGCAGCAAGCGCAGAAGATGCAGGAAAACATGCAGCGCGCGCAGGAAGAACTGGCCAGCCTGGAAGTCACCGGCAACGCCGGCGGCGGCATGGTCAACGTCACCATCAGTGGACGCATGGAATGCCGCAAGGTCCGCATCGACCCGGGCGTGCTGTCCGATCAGGAAATGGCGGAAGACCTGATCGCAGCCGCGTTCAACGATGCGGTCAACAAGGCCAATGCGGCATCGCAGGAGAAGATGTCGGCCGCGACCGCAGGCATGCCGATTCCGCCGGGCATGAAGTTGCCCGGGATGGGATTCTGATCCTGGCTGTGGCGATGAGTTCGCTGCTCGAGCAACTGATCGAAGCCTTCCGCGTGCTGCCCGGCGTCGGGCAGAAAACCGCCCAGCGCATGGCCTACCACGTGCTGGAGCGCGAACGCGACGGCGGCAGGCGCCTGGCCGAAACGCTGGGCGCCGCGGTCGAGCACATCGGTCATTGCGTGCGTTGTCGCGACTTCAGCGAGAGCGAACTCTGCGCGACCTGCGCCAATGGCAGCCGCGATGCACACCTGCTGTGCGCGGTCGAATCGCCGGCCGATCGCCTTGCGATCGAGCAGGCGACCGGTTACCGCGGCCTGTACTTCGTGCTGCAGGGCAGGCTGAGTCCGCTCGACGGCATCGGCCCGCGCGAATTGGGCCTCGATCAGCTTGTCGCACGTCTGGCCGAAGGCGAGGTGCAGGAACTGATCATCGCCACCAACCCGACGGTCGAAGGCGAGGCGACTTCGCACTACCTCGCGCAACTTGCGCGCCAGCACCAGGTGCGGCCGAGCCGGCTGGCGCACGGCGTGCCTTTGGGCGGCGAACTCGAATACGTCGACCGCGGCACGCTGTCGCACGCGTTCGGCAGCCGCAGCGAGATGCCGCAATAAACCCGTGTCACACGAAAAAGGTGCACAGCCATGAGCGATGACACCCTCTTCCACAAGATCATCCGCCGCGAAATTCCCGCCGACATCGTCCATGAGGACGAACATCTGATCGCCTTCCGCGACATCGCGCCGCAGGCGCCGGTGCACGTGCTGTTCGTGCCCAAGACCCCGATCGCCACCCTCAACGACCTGCAGCCGACGCAGGCCGGAATCGTCGGCAAGCTCGCGATCGCCGCGGCCGATTACGCCAAGCGGGAGGGCTTCGCCGAGGACGGCTACCGGATCGTCATGAACTGCAATGCCGATGCCGGTCAGACCGTGTTCCAGATCCATCTGCATCTGCTCGCGGGTGCGCCGCTCGGACGATTCGGCACGCGCTGACATCCAGAGCGGGCGGAACGCTCCAGGATTCACCTGTATGGATGATCAGCTCCGCTGCTGAAAAGCGCGCCCGCCTTCGCGGGAATGACGAGCCATGGCAAGTCGCTGGATTCCCGCCCGTCGCGGGAACGACGCCAGCCCGTTACCACCAGCCCCACCACGGCCACGGAGCCGGGCGGGTGATGACGTTGACGCGTTCGCGCACCGGCCACAGGTAGACCACGTCCGCAGTCAGGCGCGGGAAACGATAGTCGTACTGGCCGATCCGGCGGTTCTCGTACCCGTCGATGCGGCCGGTGAAGGTGACCTCGCGGTTCTTCTCGAACAGCGCCGGATCGTAGAAGCCGGTGCGGCAGGCGATGAAGCGGCCGCCGATGTCGTCGGTCGCCCAGTAGGGACGGCCGTAGGTGTCCAGGCGGGTGGAGAGCATCTCGAAACAGGTGCGGTTCTCGCCCGGCTCGACCTGGACGATGCGACCGCCCCAGCGCACCAGTGCGCCGGTGCTGTCGCGCTCGATGGCCTGGCGCGGGGTGATCGCGGTGAACTCGCCTTGCAGCGGCACCGGTTGCGAGGCGCAGGCGGCGAGCAGTGCGGTGGCGAGGGCGAGGGTGGCAAGACGGACGTTCATCTGCTGTCTCCGATATGTGCAACCGATGTCTAGGATCCTGGACGGTGCTGGCGCAGGGCGCGGATCAGCGCACCGGCCTCGTGTCGTCCCGGTTGCTGGTCAGCGTACCGCCATT
>JBDSFV010000099.1:0-10134 GCA_039919355.1 Luteimonas sp.
CGCGAGGAAATGAACGCGGCCGGAGCGATCGAGCTGCTGATGCCGTCGATCCAGCCCAGGGAGCTGTGGGAAGAGACCGGGCGCTGGCAGAAGTTCGGCGGCCAGTTGCTCAAGATCCGCGACCGCAAGGAGGCCGAGTACTGCTACGGCCCGACGCACGAGGAGGTCATCACCGACTTTGCACGCAACGAGCTGGTCAGCTACAAGCAGTTGCCGGTCAACTTCTACCAGATCCAGACCAAGTTCCGCGACGAAATCCGGCCCCGCTTCGGCGTGATGCGCGCGCGCGAGTTCCTGATGAAGGACGCGTACTCGTTCCACATCGACGATGCCGACCTGGCGCGCGAATACCAGAACATGCACGCCGCCTATACCCGCATCTTCACGCGCCTGGGCCTGAAGTTCCGCGCGGTGCAGGCCGACTCCGGCGCGATCGGCGGCGATGCCTCGCAGGAATTCCACGTGCTGGCCAACTCGGGCGAGGACGCGATCGCGTTCTCCGACGGCTCCGATTACGCCGCCAACGTGGAAACCGCGCAGGCCGCCGCACCGGGCGCGCGCCCTGCGGGCAGCGAGACGCTACGCAAGCTGGACACGCCCACGCAGAAAACCTGCGAGGAGGTCGCCATCCTGCTCGGCATTCCGCTGGCGCGCACCGCCAAGTCGGTGGCGGTGATGACCGACGACGCGGCTTGCGGACAGGATTTCGTGCTGGCGCTGGTACGCGGCGACCACGTCGTCAACGAGATCAAGCTGGCCAAGGTGCCGGGGCTCGCGGACTGTCGCATGGCCACCGAGGCCGAGATCCTCGAACACCTCGGCAGCGAGCCGGGGTTCCTCGGGCCAATCAAGCCGAAGAAACCCATCCGTGTCGTCGCTGACCGCGAAGTCGCCGCGCTCGCCGATTTTGTCGTCGGCGCCAACGAGGCCGGCTTCCACCTCGCCGGGGTGAACTGGGGCCGTGACCTGCCCGAACCCGACCTCGTTGCCGATATCCGCAACGTGGTCGTTGGCGATGCCTCACCGGACGGCAAGGGCGTTCTCGGCATCGCGCGCGGGATCGAGGTTGGCCATGTATTCCAGCTCGGTCGCCAGTACGCCGCGGCGATGGACTGCAGCGTGCTCGACGCCGCCGGCAAGGCGGTCGCCCCGGCGATGGGTTGCTACGGCATCGGCGTAAGCCGCATCGTTGCCGCGGCCATCGAGCAGAACCACGATGACGCGGGGATTCTGTGGCCCGAGGCGATGGCGCCATGGAAAGTCGCCGTGTGCGTGATCAATCCGAAGAATGACGCCAACGTCGCCGCGGCGGCGGATGCGCTGTATCGGGAATTGAACGCGGGCGGCATCGACACCGTGCTCGACGACCGCGGCCTGCGCCCGGGCGCGATGTTCGCCGATATCGAGCTGATCGGCATTCCGCACCGCGTCGTGGTGTCCGAGCGCGGCCTGGGCGCCGGCAGCTTCGAATATCGCGCGCGCAGCGCCGTGGAATCGGAGAATCTCGACCGCGCCGCGCTGCTGGCGCGGCTCGGCGTCGTTTGAATCCGTGGCTTCGGGCCGGCATATTCCCGCCGCGATAACCCGCGGATTTGGCAGCGACGTGCGCGCCGATTAAGATCGGGCCCTCGGCCAGGCACTGGCTGTATTCGCGAATGCACAGACCTCGATTATCCGGAGCCCCCCATGAGCATCAATTTGAATGACCTCTCGGCGAAACAACTCGACACCCTGATCAGCCAGGCGAAGAGGCGCAAGACCACGCTCGGCAAGCGCAAGCCGATCGCCACGGTACGCAAGAAGGTCACGGCACTGGCCAAGGCCGAGGGATATTCGATCGCCGAATTGTTCGGCGGCGCCCCAGCCGCTGCCCCGCGCGCCCGCAAGGCTGCCGGCGGTGCCCGGAAAGCGCGCAAGTCGCTGGGCAAGGTCGCGCCGAAATACCGCAATCCCGCCAACTCCGCGGAAACCTGGACCGGCCGCGGCAAGCAGCCGCGCTGGCTGGCGGCGGAAGTCACAAAGGGCAAAAAGGCTGGGGATTTCCTGATCGGGTAATCGGCGTTCGCAACAACTACAAGAAAACGCCGGCCTTGGACCGGCGTTTTTTTGGCGAATCGCTGCGCACCTGCTGGCGCTTGATCCGCAGCAAAGTCGCTGGATCCCCGCCTTCGCGGGGATGACGAGCGAGGGGAAGAGCGCCCCTCATCCGCCTTCGGCACCTTCTCCCCGCCAAACGCGCGGGGAGAAGGAAAAACATCGCGCTGGATACTTGAACTACAGATTCCGTCGTGTCGGCAGCAGCAGGTTGCCGAACAGCAGTCCGGCGACCAGCGCCAGCAGGATATTCACTACGGTCAACGCGGCATCCTGCCCGGCGGCGACGTCCTGCTGCTGCACCAGGTTCATCATCCCGCGCAGGCTGGCGCTGCCGGGCACCAGCATGATGATGCCGGGCACCCGCACCAGCGCGCCGGGACGATGGACCCAGCGCGCGTAGCCATTGCCCGCGGCGGTCATCACCAGCGCCGACAGGAAAATCCCGGCCGGGCTGCCCCAGGCACCACCGGCGAGGCGCGAGATGAGGTAACCGGCGACCGCAGCCAGCATCACCACCGGATAGTCGCGACGCGCGGCGCGGAACAACACCGCGAACGCGTACGCCGCCAGCACCAGCGCCAGCCATTCGACCCAGTCCGGCTGCGGCCGCAGCGCACGCACCTGCGGCGCCAGCCCGACGAGGTGCGCCAGCGTCAACGCGATGATGGTGCCGACGGCAAGCTTCATCACCGTGGTCAGGGCACCGGCGAAACGCGCCGTGCCCGAGACCAGATGCTGGCTGGTCAGCTCGATGACCGCGTTGGTCAGGGTCATGCCGGGCAGCAGCACGATCAGCGACGCGATGATCACGGTATTGAGGTTGAGCGGCGCGACGAAGCTCGCCACGACGATCGCGACGAAACCCGCCAGCAGCGCCGCCAGAGCATCGCTGGCTTCCTTGAGGTGCGGGCGGTGGCGAGTGGCGAAGTAGAGCAGCCCGATCAGCAGCCCGGTCAGGCCGGCGGTGGCGATGTCGAGCCAGGGCAGCCGCAGCAGGCCGGCGACCGCTCCCGCCGCGAGGCCGAAGCCGAACACCTGCATGGCGTTCCAGCCCCAGCCAGGGACGCGGTCGAGCGCGCGCAGCGCCGCGTGCCCGGCGGCGAGATCGAGGCGCCCGGCCATCACCTCCTCGGCGATGCGGTCGGCCTCGCACAGCTTGGCCAGGTCGGTCTCGCCCGGCGGCAAGCGGATCACGCGCGTGGTGTCGCTCTCGCCGGGCGGCCGTTCGGGATCGCTGAAGGTCAGGATCAGCCCGGTCGGGTTCGACCACGGTTCGCATTCCAGCCGCAGCCTCGAAGCGACGGCATTGACCGCGCCTTCCAGGCGCTGGGCAGTGGTGCCATAGGCGTGCAGGTGCTCGGCCAGCTCGACCACGAAGGCGCGGCGCGCGGCATAGCTCGATGCCGGGAGCGGATGCGGGGACGGATGCGAGGGCATGGCCGAAGCATCGCATGCACCACCGGTCGTGCGCAGCGCCGGGGCGTCCGCGACGTTCCTCGACTGACGCTCGCAGGGGGAGCCTGTATCCTCGGCCCGCAAGCAATATTCCGGATTGCCGCCCGCCATGAGCGCCGCCGCCAGCACCGCACCGAGCATCGCCGTCGATGAACGCGATGGCGTGCGCCTGCAGTTGCGTGGACGCTGGACGCTGGAACACGCAACCGCCATCGGCGAGGCCCTGCGCGAGGCACCGACGCAGGTGCGGCAGGTCGACGCCAGTGCGGTCGAGCGGCTGGATACGATCGGCGTGCTGCAGCTGCTGCGCTTCGCGCGCCGCCATGACCTCGACTTCGACGCCTTCGATTTCCGTACCGACCACCACGCGCTGGTCGCGGCGATCGAGGATGTCGCCGACGACCGACCGAAGAAGAAGCGCGAATACGGTTTCGCCGCCGCGCTGGGCCGGCTCGGCTTCGCGGTGCAGGACAACTGGAAGGAGACCATCGCGCTGGTCAGCTTCCTCGGCGAGAACCTCGCCAAGCTGGCGCGCATGGTGGAGGATCCGCGCCGCCTCCGCATGACCGCGACCGTGCACCACATGGAGCAGGTCGGGCTGGATGCGGTGCCGCTGGTGTTTCTGCTGTCGTACCTGGTCGGCGCGGTGATCGCGTTCCTGGGCGCCAACATCCTGGCCGACTTCGGCGCGACCATCTTCGTGGTAGAACTGGTCAACGTCGCCTTCCTGCGCGAGTTCGGGGTGCTGCTGACCGCGATCCTGCTGGCCGGCCGCACCGCCAGCGCGTTCACCGCGCAGATCGGGGCGATGGTCAGCCGCGAGGAGGTCGACGCGATCCGCACCCTGGGCCTGGATCCGGTCGACCTGCTGGTGATCCCGCGGCTGCTGGCGCTGCTGGTGACGCTGCCGCTGCTGAGCTTCATCGCCGACATCGCCGGCCTGCTCGGCGGCATGTCGGTCGGTGCCTTCGCCCTCGACATCCCGCCGCAGGCCTACCTGGCGCGGATGCAGGAGACGATGGAGCTGCGGCATTTCCTGGTCGGCCTGTCGAAGGCACCGGTGTTCGCGCTGGTGATCGGCCTGATCGGGTGCCTCGAGGGCCTGCAGGTGCAGGGCACCGCGCAGTCGATCGGCGAACGCACCACCTCCAGCGTGGTGCAGGCGATCGCGCTGGTGATCATCCTCGACGCGATCGCGGCGATCTGGTTCATGCAGATGGGCTGGTGACGATGGCGACGCAGCAAGCCGACGTGGACACGCAAACGCAGCCCGCTGCCGACGGGCAGCCGATCATCCGCGTGCGCGGCCTGGTCAACCGCTTCGGCGAACAGATCGTGCACGACAGCCTCGACCTCGACGTCCGACCGGGTGAAATCCTCGGCGTGGTCGGCAGCTCGGGCAGCGGCAAGTCGGTGCTGATGCGTTCGATCATCGGCCTGCGCACGCCCGACGCAGGCGAGATCGAGGTGCTCGGCGTCGATGCGCGTTCGCAAGCGCCGGAGGACCGCCTGCAGATCGAGCGCAATACCGGCGTGCTGTTCCAGGACGGCGCGTTGTTCTCGTCGCTGACCGTCGGCGAGAACGTGCAGGTGCCGCTGAAGGAGCACCACCCCGACCTGCCCGATTCGCTGCGCTACGAACTGGCGCTGCTCAAGGTGAAACTCTCCGGTCTGCCCGCGGACGCGCTCGACAAGCTGCCCTCGCAACTGTCCGGGGGCATGCGCAAACGCGCCGGCCTCGCGCGCGCCCTGGCCCTGGATCCGCCGCTGCTGTTCCTCGACGAACCCACCTCCGGCCTCGACCCGATCCGCGCGGCCGCGTTCGACAAGCTGATCCGCACCCTGCAGCAGGCGCTGGGGCTGACGGTGTTCCTGATCACACACGATCTCGACAGCCTGTACGCTATCTGCGATCGCGTGGCAGTGATCGCCGATTGCAAGGTGGTCGCGGTGGCGTCGTTGGCCGAACTGGAACAACTCGACCATCCCTGGGTGCAGGACTACTTCAACGGCCCGCGCGGGCGCGCCGCCCGCGACCAGGCCTCCGGCGAACAATCCCGCACAACCGCACACGGCACGTCCCGCGAGGAAGCCTGATCATGGAAACCAAGGCCAATTACGTCCTGATCGGCGTGTTCACCATCGTCACCGCGGTATTCCTGCTGCTGTTCGGCCTGTGGGCCGCCAAATATTCCTCCGAGAAGGGCTGGCAGGAATACGCGGTGGTCTTCAACGAACCGGTCACCGGCCTCACCGAAGGCAGCTCGGTGCAGTACAACGGCATTTCGGTGGGCACGGTCGAGGAGCTCAAGCTGGCCCCGGACGATCCACGCCAGGTGCTGGCGCGGCTGAAACTGCAGGCCGATACCCCGATCAAGGTCGATACCAAGGCCAAGATGTCGATCACCGGCCTCACCGGCAGTCCCTTCATCCAGCTCACCGGTGGCACTCCCAACGCGCCGTTGCTGACTTCGGTCGACAAGCGCGAGATTCCCGTGATCCGGACCGAGGCCTCGGCGCTGCAGAATATCGCCGACACCGCCAACCGCCTGGTCGCGCGCATGGACGAGGTCCTGAGCGAGGAAAACGTCAAACGCATCTCCAACAGCCTCGACAACATCGAGGCGCTGACCGGCTCGATCGCCGACCAGCGCGAGGATCTGCGCGCGCTGATCATCAGCGCACGCCAGTCCAGCGAGAAGCTCTCGGCGACGCTGACAACCACCAACCGCGCGGTCGAGGACATCGACCGCGAACTGGTCGACAAACTGCCGGGCCTGATCGCCAAGCTCGATCGCACGCTGAGCAAGATGGACTCGGCCGCCGGCGGCGCCGACGCGATCCTCAACGAGAACCGCGCCGCGATCCACAGTTTCGCCAACGACGGCCTGTCGCAGCTCGGCCCGGCCCTGGGCGAGTTGCGCGCGCTGGTGCGCGACCTGCGCCGCATCAGCGACCGTCTCGACGGCAGCCCGGCGCGCTACATCCTGGGCCGCGATGCCCCCAAGGAGTTCGAGCCCAAATGAGCCCCATGACGAAGTCTTCGCTCGTCGCACTGATCGTCAGTGTCCTGCTTGCCGGCTGTTCCATCCTCGGCGGCAACAAGACGCCGGCCACGATCTTCGCACCCGAGCCGCGCGTGCCGGCCGATCCCTCGTGGCCGAACGTCTCGTGGCAGCTTGCGGTCAGCCATCCCGACGCCGCGCGCATGGTCGACAGCCTGCGCATTGCGGTGCGGCCCACGCCTGGCGAACTGCAGGTCTACAAGGGTGCGAACTGGGCGAAGACGCCGAGCGGGCAAGTCGAGGATGCCGTCCTGCGCGCCCTTGAGGAATCGCAGAAGATTGCCGGCGTCGCCCGCGAGGGGAGCGGCATCGCCGCCGACTACAAACTGGTGATGGACCTGCGCCGGTTCGAGGCCGACTACGCCGGCAACGCGCTGCCGGCCGCGACCATCGAAATCCAGGCCAAGCTGCTGCATGCGCAAAAACAGGACGTGGTCGCCGCGCGCACCTTCCTGCAGGCGGTGCCCGCCGCCGGCACGGATGCAGCGCTGGTGGCACAGGCCTTCGAGCAGGCGCTGGGCACGATCGGACACGACATCGCCGGCTGGACGCTGACCAGCGGCGACGTGCACGAGCGCAGCAGCGCGCACAAGGCTCACTAGTCAAGGTAGGGCGGAACCCGCGCAGCGGTTCCGCCGCATGTCCACGACTCTCGGCCTGAGACGGCGGAATCGCCTTCGGCGGTTCCACCCTACGCACCGATTCGTCGGAACGTCAGTTTCGTAGGATGGGTTGAGTTCCGTAGGATGGGTTGAGCGAAGCGATACCCATCACGCGCACTACGACGACTACGCGACAATCCGGCGAAATGTCAGGTTGATCCGTGCCCCGACCGGTTTAGCGGTCGCCGGCAGCGCATGCCGGTAATGCGCCTGGGTATCGCCACGCATCAGCAGCAGGCTGCCATGCGGGAGGTCGAGCGCGAGTTTCACTGATGAATCGCGGCGCTGCTTCAGCACGAAACGCCGGGGCGCACCGAGGCTCAGCGATGCAATCGGCGGTTGTGCGCCAAGTTCGTGCTCGTTGTCGCTGTGCCAACCCATGCGGTCGCGGCCGTCGCGATACAGGTTGGCCAGTACGCTGTTGAAATCGACGTCAAGTTCATCCGCGAGCCGGGTACGCAGCGGCCGCAAGTCGGCCGGCCATGGGTGCGGGGCGAACCGGGTGCCGGAATAGGTGTAGGCCGCATCGGGATCGCCGATCCAGCACGACCGCCGCGGCGAATCGACCTCGCGCCCGAACAAGCGGATGCGATGCACCTCCCACGGCACCGCCACCTGCAGCGCGGCGAACAGGGCGTCGGCGTCGCCGGTGGACAGCCACGCCAGATCGAGCAGGACCTCGGCGTCGGGCAGGTACAGCGGCTGCAAGGTGGGTGGCATCGTCTTCGAGACCGGCCGCGATGTTGGTTGTATTGTCATTCCGAACGCAGTGAGGAATCTGCTTTCCCCGAGCTACCCGTAACAACAGCAGGTTCCTCGCCTGCGGCTCGGAACGACATGCCGAGGACGTGATGGCACGGCTTCATTTGCTGCGCAGCCGGCAAACGCCGAAAATCAGCCGACTTTGAGGGAGTGACCAGCATGACCGAGAGCGAACGCGACGTGATGGAGTACGACGTCGTCACCGTCGGCGCCGGGCCGGCAGGGCTGGCGTTCGCGATCCGGCTCAAGCAGCTCAATCCCGATCTCTCGGTCTGCGTGATCGAGAAGGGCGCCACGGTCGGCGCCCACATCCTCTCCGGCGCGGTGATCGAACCCGGCCCGCTCGACGCACTGTTGCCGGGCTGGCGCGACGCGCCGCCCCCGATCTGCGTGCCGGCCGGCGAGGACGAGTTCTGGCTGCTGTCCAGGACCGGCGGCCGCAAACTGCCGGTGCCGCCGGGGATGAAGAACCATGGCAACTTCATCGTCAGCCTCGGTGCCATGTGCGCCTGGCTGGCGCCGCAGGCCGAGGCGCTGGGCGTGGAGATCTACCCCGGCTTCGGCGCGGCGGCGACGCTGCACGATGACAGTGGTCGCGTCACCGGCGTGCGCATCGGCGATATGGGCGTGGCGAAGGACGGTTCGCACAAACTCGGCTACACGCAAGGCATCGACATTCGCGCCAGGGTCACGGTGCTGGCCGAAGGCGCGCGCGGCAGCCTCACCAAGCAGCTGGTCAAGCGCTTCGCGCTGGATGCCGACAGCGATCCGCAGGGGTATTCGATCGGCACCAAGGAGTTGTGGCAGGTCCCGGCTGGACGCGCGACCCCGGGCAGGATCGTGCACACGCTCGGCTGGCCTGCCGACAACAAGACCTACGGCGGCAGCTTCCTGTACCACCTCGACGGCGACCGCATCGCGCTCGGCTACGTCAGCGGCCTGGACTACAGCGACCCGGAATACAAGCCGTGGGAAGCGTTCCAGCAATGGAAGAACCATCCGACGGTGGCGCCGTTGCTCGAAGGCGGCAGCATTCTTTCCGCGGGTGCGCGCGCGATCGTCACCGGGGGCTGGCAGTCGCTGCCGAAGGTCGAGATGCCGGGCGCGCTGCTGATCGGCGACACCGCCGGCCTGCTCAACGTGCCGAAGATCAAGGGCACGCACCAGGCGATCCGCTCCGGCATGCTCGCAGCCGAGCATCTCGCGCAATCGCTCGACAGCACCGGCTTCGACGCGAAGCTGCGCGCATCGGATGCGATGGCCGAGCTGCGCAAGGTCCGCAACATCAAGCCCGGCTTCAAGCGCGGCCTCTGGTTCGGCATGCTCAACGCCGCCTGGGAAACCGTCACCGGCGGGCTGTCGCCGTGGACGCTGAAGAACAAGCCGGACTGGTCATCGCTGGACAAGGTCGGCGAACACGAAGCCCCGAAACGCGATTACCTGCAACGCACCCTGGCGCCACGCGACCGCCTGCAGGGCGTGTACTTCGCCGCCACCGAACACGACGAGGACCAGCCCGTGCACCTGGTCGTGCACGACACCAATGTCTGCGTCACCCGTTGCACCGAGGAGTACGGCAACCCCTGCACCCGCTTCTGCCCCGCCAATGTCTACGAGATCGTCGGCGAAGGCGGCAACAAGCGCCTGCAGATCAACGCTGCGAACTGCGTCCACTGCAAGGCCTGCGACATCAAGGACCCGTACGAGATCATCACCTGGGTCACGCCGGAGGGTGGCGCCGGACCGAACTACCAGGACCTGTGAGTCTCGCGGAGCCCTGCACGCATCGAACCGCTTGTCCGCCAACGGCCCCGATTCGCGCCGCCTGCCCCGCCCACGTTGCGCACCCCGGGGGTGACGCTCTCCGGACGGCTCTCTATTATGGGCGGATCATCTTCACGGTCAGACAACTCCATGGCTACAGTGCGAGGCCCGCGTGCGCGGGGCGCTTCCCCCGGCGCGTCGCCCGGCCAACCAACTGCCCGGGCGTCGGCACGGTCCGCTGCCGCGCAACCGAAGAAACCGTCGACGGCCGCGCCAAAGCGTAAGCCGCAGCGTCAGGCGGTGCTGGTGCTCGGGGCGCATCGTTCCGG
>JBDSFV010000100.1:0-13455 GCA_039919355.1 Luteimonas sp.
CCGGCGATCGACATCAACCGCTCCGGCACCCGCCGCGAGGACTACCTGATCGAGCCGGAACTGCTGCAGAAGATCTGGATCCTGCGCAAGCTCCTGCACGGCATGGACGAGATCGGCGCGATGGAATTCCTGCTCGACAAGATGAAGGCCACCAAGTCCAACGACGAGTTCTTCGCCTCGATGAAGCGCTGAGCCGCACGCTACGGTTGGCGACAATGCCGGCGCAAGCCGGCATTGTCGTTTTGATTCATTCGTCCACGCTGTCGAGATTGGAATCGGCGTAGCGCCACGCGCCTTCGGCACGGCGCATCAGCAAGCGGCCGCGGCGGCGGATCTCGTCGCGGTCGACGCCTTCGACCCACAGGATCGCGTGCTCGTCGTCCAGCAGGCCGCGCGCGATTTCGACGTGCAACGGCTGACCATCGCGAAGCGATTTCAATGCTTCCTTCGCCGCGGTCGGATCGTCCCTGTCGAATTGCCATACCCCTGCCTTGCCGGCCATCCGGCGCAACGACTCGATATCGCCCTTGGCGAGCGCGTCGAGGCCCGCACGCGGGCCGGTACGACCCCCATAATCGGCGGCGGAGGTGCGCATGCACGGCGGCGGTCTCGAACTGGCACTGGTATTCCTGCTGGCCGCAGTGATCGCGGTGCCGGTGTTCAAGCGCTTTGGCCTCGGCGCGGTGCTCGGCTACCTCGCCGCGGGCGTGGTGCTGGGGCCGTTCGGCCTGCGCGTGGTCGGCGATGCCGAACCGGTGCTGGCGGCGAGCGAGATCGGCGTGGTCATGCTGCTGTTCGTGATCGGGCTGGAACTGTCGCCGGCGCGGTTGCGGGTGATGCGCAAGCCGGTGTTCGGTGCCGGCGGGCTGCAGGTGGCGCTGTCGGGCGTGGTGCTCGGCGCACTGGCGATGGGGGTCGGACTGGGCTGGAAGACGGCGCTGGTGGTCGGCTTCGGCCTGGCGCTGTCGTCGACCGCGGTCGGGCTGCAACTGCTGGCCGAGCGCAAGGCGCTGACCAGCGACTACGGCCGGCTCGGCTTCGCGATCCTGCTGTTCCAGGATCTCGCCGCGATCCCGCTGCTGGCGGCGATCCCGCTGCTCGGCAGCGTCGCCACGCACGCCGCGACGCAACCGCCTTGGTGGACGGTGCTGAAGGCGGTGCTCGCGATTGCGGCGCTGGTGTTCGGCGGCCGCGTGCTACTGCGGCACCTGTTCCGCGTGGTCGCACGCACGCGCATGCCCGAGGTGTTCACCGCCACCGCGCTGCTGGTGGTGCTCGGCAGTGCATGGCTGATGCAGCTGGCCGGACTGAGCATGGGCCTGGGCGCGTTCCTTGCCGGCGTACTGCTGGCCGATTCGGAATTCCGGCACGAGCTCGAAGCACAGATCCAGCCGTTCGAGGGCCTGCTGCTCGGGCTGTTCTTCATGGCGGTCGGCATGAGCATCGACCTCAACCGGGTGATGGCCGAGCCCATGACGATCGCGCTCGGCGTGCTCGTGTTGATGGCGGTGAAGTTCTCGATCCTGTTCGCGCTTGGACTGCGGCCCGGCAGGCTCGATGTGCGCGAGGCACTGTTGCTCGGCAGCGTGCTGGCGCTGGGCGGCGAATTCGCGTTCGTGGTGTTCGGCGAGGCGCAGAAGGCCGGGTTGCTCGCCGGCATGATGCGCGACAGGCTGGTGGCGATCGTCGGCGTGTCGATGGCGCTGACGCCGCTGCTGCTGATGGCGGTGTCGCGACTGCTGGCATCGCAACCCGCGCGCAAGCCGCGGCGTCCGTTCGACACGATCGGCGACCACCAGCCGCAGGTGCTGATCGCCGGCTTCGGCCGCTTCGGCCAGATCATCGCGCGCCTGCTGGTGGCGCAGCGCATCCGCTTCGTGGCGATCGAGCACAGCCCGGAGCAGGTCGAGTTCATGCGCCGCTTCGGCAATACGATCTATTACGGCGACCCGGCGCGTCCGGAACTGCTGCGCGCGGCCGGCGCAGCGAACGTGCGCGTGTTCGTGATCGCGATCGACGACGTCGAGTCGAACCTGAAGGCGGTGCGGCTGATCCGCCGCGAGTATCCGCAGGCCAAGGTGTTCGCACGCGCGCGCAACCGCCGCCACGCCTGGGAACTGATGGACCTTGGCGCCGAGGTGGTGCGTGAGACCTTCCATTCCAGCCTGGTCATGGGCGAACGCGTGCTGGTGGCGCTGGGCGAACCCGGGGACATCGCTGCGCAGCGCGCGCAACGGTTCCGCGAACACGACGAAGCGCTGCTGCGCACCCAGCACCTGGTCTACGACGACGAAGCGGCGCTGATCCAGACCTCGCAGGAAGCGCGCAAGGACCTCGAGCAATTGTTCGCGGCCGATCGCGGCGAGGGCGTGCTGGGTGGCATGGTCGAGCGAGACGGGGCGAGTGAGCCCTGAAGATGCGACTTCGCTACTGGTTGGCGCTACCTATGCGCCCAGCTCTGGCATCAAGATCAACTGCAAAGTCGCTGGATTCCTGCTTTCGCAGGAATGACGAGCAAGGAGCAAGAGCGCCCTCATCCGCCTTCGGCACCTTCTCCCCGCAACAGCAGCGGGGAGAAGGAGGGCATCCGGGACCGCTTAGCGCGGCTCGCGCAGGAACCGCGCCATCGACACGCCCGGGATCGCCGGCGCGAACTCGCCGGCGACATCGACGAAACCGCGCATCACCGCGATCTCGCGCGGACTGCGGTTGAGGGTGTCGCGCAGGTCGGGGTTGGCGCCGGCGCGCAGCAGCCGCTGGGTGATGCGCAGCAGGCCATGCAGCGCGGCCAGATGCAGCGGTCCGAACCCGCGTGGGTCCTGCGCGTCCAGGGACACGTCCTCGTCGAGCAGGCGCTCGAGCCCGGTCAGCAGGATGTCCTCGTCGCAGGCGGTGCCGGGTTCGGCGCGTGCGCCGAGCAGCAGCAGCACCGGGGTGACGTTGCCGGCGGCCAGCGCGTCGGACTCGGCACCGGCCAGCAGCAGCGTGTCGAGCAAGGCCACCAGCCGCGGCCGCTCGCGCGCGGTGAAACCGAACAGCGCCGCGCAATGCAGTGGCGTCAGTCCCTGCGCGTCCTGCGCGTGCACGTTGGCGCCGGCCATCAGCAGCCGCGCGCAGAGGTCCGGCAGGCCCAGCGCCGCGGCCAGCATCAGCACGGTGACATCGCCGGGCAGGCGCTGCTCGAGCCCGGCGCCGGCGGCGAGCAGGCGGTCGACGATCTCGCCGTGGCGCATGCTGACCGCGGCCGACAACGGCGTGGCGCCGGTATGCGCGGCCCGTTGCGGATCGGCCGCGCGCGCCAGCAGCAGGTCGACGGTGGCGCGATGGCCGCCGCCGGCCGCGCGCAGCAACGCGGTGCACCCCTGCGCATCGACGGTATCGACCGGCAGGCCGAGGTCGAGCAGGCGCCGTACGGCGTCGGCATCGCCGACGATTGCCGCCGCCGGCACGTCGGTGGCCTGCAGCGCGCGTCTGGGCAGCGGCCAGGCGCGCCAGTCGAGCCAGTCGGCGAGGTCGCGGCGGCCGGCCGACAGCGCCACGCCCAGTGGCGTCTGGCCGTCGGCGGCGCGCGTCTCCGGTGAAGCGCCGTGCGCGACCAGCAGTTTCAGCGCGGCTTCGCGGCCGAGCGCCGCGGCCAGATGCAGCGCGCTCATGCCGCGGCTGTCGCGCGCATCCAGGTCGACGCCGTGGACAACCAGGCGCTCGGCCAGGCGCAACCAGCCCAGGCGCACCGACAGCGCCAGTGGCGGATCGCCCGTGGGCGAACTTCCGAACGGATCGGCACCGCGCTCCAGCAACTCCAGCGCGCAGTGTTCGTAGCCGCGCGCGGCCTGGTCGCCGGCGGCGCAGGCGCCGAGGAACCGCGCCAGGCCACCGGCGCCGGCGGGCGACACGCCGCGCCGCAGCAGTGCCTGCAACGCCGGCAATCCCGAGGGTCCGCGTGCCAGCAACGCGAACATCGCAGTGTCGGCCAGTCCGGCGCGGGCTTCGGCATCGGCGCCGCGCGCCAGCAGCCAGTCGATCCGCGCCGCCGACAGTGGTGCATCGGGATCGACCAGCAGGCTGCCCAGTTCCTGCGCGGACAGCAGCCGCACCAGGCTGTCGAGGTTGTCGAACGGTGGCTCGCGCAGGCCTTCGTGCAACAACGACAACGGCGTGCGATCGGGCGGCGTTGTCGCCTGCGCGTCGTCGGCGACACGCGAAGGGAGTGGATAGGCGGGATCGAGCGCGGCCACCAGCGCCCAGCGCCCGGCTTCGGCAGCCAGGTCGACCGCGCGCTTGCCATCGCGGTCGACCAGTTCGGGATCGGCACCCAGTTCGAGCAGGCGCTGTGCCAGCGCCGGCGACGGCGCCTCGGCGGCACAGGCCGATGCCAGCGCGCCGCGGCCGTCGGCATCGATCACCGCGACGTCGGCACCGGCCGCGACCAACGCCTCCAGCACCGGCAGGTGCGCGCCGCGGGCGGCGTCGAGCAGCGGCGTGCGGCCAGCACCGTCGCGTGCCTGCACATCGGCGCCCGCGGCCAGCAGCGCCCCCAGCGCCTCGGCATTGCCGGCCCGCGCCGCCTCGTGCAGCGCACTGCGGCCGTTGCCATCGCGCGCATCGACCTTGGCCTTGTGCTTGAGCAGCAGCTGCACGCCGGCGACGTCGTCCTCCTCGCTGCCCGCGGCGGCGAGCAGGGCCGGCGTCGCGGCCTCGGGTTCGGGCTTGGCGCCGCGTTCGAGCAGGAACCGCGCCAGCCGCCAGTTGCCGGAGGCGCAGGCGGTGCCGAGCGGGGTCATGCCGTCGGCATTGAGCACATCGAGTTCGGCCGCGGCATCGCGCAGCAACGCGGCGACACCGGGATCGGAACTGCGCGCGGCGTGGTGCAGCGGCGTGTTGCCGTCGGCGTCGCTTGCGCGCGGATCGGCACCGTTGGCCAGCAGGGTCATCACCGCTTCGGGACGGCCGTGCCAGCTGTCCCGGGTCGCCGCCAGCAGCGGCGTCATCCCGGCGTGCGCGTGGTTGACGTCGACGCCGGCGGCGATCAGCGCGCGCAGCAGGCGCAGGTCCGGCAGCACCGCGGCCAGTACCGGCAGGCTGCGCTGGTCGCGTTCGGCCGGGGGTGGTAGCGCGTGCGGATCGGCGCCGCTGTCCAGCAGCGCCAGCGCACGGTCGACGCGGCCGTTGCGGGCGGCTGCGAACAGCGCGGCAACGAGGTCGCCGTCGGCCGCGGATGTCGCCGCTTCGCTGTCGTCTTCATCGAGGAAGGCATGCGTCACCGCCAGCGCGTCCGCCGCCGCGATGCGTTGCAGGCCCCAGTGCAACGCCGGCCACGCGGCCACGGCCATGGTGATTGCGACGATCCAGCGCGCGGTCGCCGTCAGCAGCCCGGGCCAGGCCAGCAGCAGCACCGTCGCCAGCACCAGCGCCACCAGCGCGGCGACGCCGAGCCCGCGCCAGGCGCCGGCCACGAGCATGGCGAGCGCGCGCCAGTGTTCGGCGAGCGTGCCGCCGTCGCGTTCCAGCGCCTGCCACAGCGGCCACAGCCGCCACAGGCCGATCAGGACGGCACCGGCGGCCACGCTCAGTGCGAATGCGGCGCCGAGCCCGCCACTCTGGCGCAGCGCCGTCAGCGGCCAGGCGACCAGCAGCGCGGCCACCAGCAGGCCGGCGCCCCACAACAACAACAATGCCACCGTGTCCTGCTTCCAGTTGGCGAGCGCATCGCGATCGCGCCACCCGCGCACCGCGAGCGCGAGCGCCGGCTGCGCCAGCCAGCCGGCGAGCGCGGCGACGATGCCACCGAAACCGGCGAGCGCAGCCAGTGCCACGCCGACGGACGCGGCGAGCAGCAGCGGCCCTCGCGAAGGCGCCTCAGGCATCGGTGCCCCAGTCGTCGGTCATCGGATCGGCGTTGTTGTACAGCGCGTCGTTGTACGGCGGGAACTGGAGGTGGAAGCCGCGCGCGACCAGGTTCTCGCGCACCACCATCGCGTCCCCGCGCGCCAGCTTGCGTTCCGGCGAGAGGTCGACGTCGAGCACGAATTGCAGCGTGCCGAGCTGGCTTCGGACCGGTTCCGGCAGCCGCGCGAAATCGTCGCGTCCGGCGAGATACACGTAGGTGTCGGCCTTCTTCAGGCTCTTGTAGACGTAGGCGTGCATGCGGGCCGTGCGGCAGGGGTACGCACAGCATACCCGCCCGCAGCCGGGCAGAGCTCGCCTCTGCGGCCGTTCGCCGCGGTCAGGATTGTGGAGCGGAGCTTTGCTCCGCTGCGTTGCTCAGTGATATCCCGAATCGGCCGCGACCTTGCCGCGGAACACGCTGTACGACCAGTATGTGTAGCCAAGGATCGCCGGCAGCAGCAGCACCAGCCCCGCCAGCACTAAACCCTGCGACGACGGCGGCGAGGCCGCCTCCCAGATCGTCAGCGACGGCGGCACGATGTTCGGCCAGATGCCGAGCACCAGACCGGCGAAGCCGAGCGCGAAGAAGCACAGCGTGAGCACGAACGGCGCCACATCGCGGCCTTCGCGCATCGCAGCGCGCCACAGTGCGAACGCGTTGGCCAGCGCCAGCAGCGGCACCGGCGCCAGCCACCAGAAATTCCCGCCTTCGAACCAGCGCGCCATGATCCGCGAGTCCAGGAACGGCAACCACGCGCTGACCAGGCCCATGAACGCGACCACCACCAGCACCAGCGGCCGCGTCAGGCTGCGCGCGACCAGCTGCATGCGGCCTTCGGTTTTCAGGATCAGCCAGGTCGAGCCGAGCAGCGCGTAGCCGAACACCAGCGCGACCCCGGTCAGCATCGAAAACGGGCTGAACCAGCCGAATGCGCCGTGCAGGTACTTGCCGCCGTTGAGCGGCATGCCCTCGACCAGCGCCCCGAGGATCACCCCCTGCGCGAACGCGGTGAACATCGAACCGAGCGCGAACGCCGCGCCCCACGCCGGTTTCGCGCGCGTGGCCTTGAAGCGGAACTCGAACGCCACGCCGCGGAACACCAGCGCGATCAGCATCAGCAGCACCGGCAGGTACAGTGCGGAGAGGATCAGCGCATAGGCCCTGGGGAACGCTGCCAGCAGGCCGGCGCCACCGAGTACCAGCCAGGTCTCGTTGCCATCCCAGATCGGCGCCGCGGTATTCATCATGTGGTCGAGCTGGTGCTCGTCCTCGGCGAACGGCGCAAGGATGCCCAGGCCGAGCACGAAGCCGTCGAGCAGCACGTACATCAGCACGCCGAAACCGATCACGCCGAACCAGATCACCGGCAGCACCACGTCCAGGTTCATGCCCTGCCCTCCATCGGTTCGCCGGCGGCCGACAGCGGTCGCGCCGGCGTCTTCTCGCCGCCATCGGTCGACGGCTTCGGCGGCTGCCGGACCGGGCCGGTGCGGAACAGCTTGAGCAGGTACCAGAGGCCGGCGCCGAAAATGATCGCGTAGACCAGCGCATAGACCAGCAGCGAGGCCAGCACGCTGCCGGTGCCGATGTTCGGACTGACCGCATCGGCGGTGCGCAACAGGCCGTAGATCACGTACGGCTGGCGACCGATCTCGTTGACGTACCAGCCCGCCAGCAGCGCGACGAAGCCCGACGGGATCATCCATTGCCAGCCACACAACAACCAGCGCGATGCAAACAAGGTATCGCGCCGCCATGCCCACAGCGACCCCAGCGCCAGCAGCAGCATCAGCATGCCGATCCCGACCATCACCCGGAACGCGAAGAACACCGGCTTCACCGGCGGCCGCTCGCTGGCAGCGACCGCGGTCAGTGGCTGGATCTGCCCGTTCCACGAATGGGTGAGGATCAGGCCGCCCAGCCGCGGGACCGCGACTTCGTAATCGTTGCGTTCCATCTTTTCGTTGGGCACCGCGAACACCACCAGTGGCACGCCCTTGCCTGCGCCTTCGCCATGCCAGTGCGCCTCGATCGCGGCCAGCTTCACCGGCTGATGCTTGCCGACGTTGAGCCCGTGCAGGTCGCCGACGAAGATCTGCAGCGGCACCGCGATCGCGGCGAAGGCGACCGCCAGCTTCAGCATGCGTCTGCCAGCGTCGAGGTGCACGCCACGGCGCAGGTACCAGGCGCTGACGCCGCCGATCACGAAGCAGGTGGTGATGAACGCCGCCAGCACCATGTGGGTGAGCCGGTACGGGAACGACGGGTTGAACACGATCGCCCACCAGCTCGCGGGCTCGAAAATTCCGTTGACGATGGTGTAGCCCTGTGGCGTCTGCATCCAGCTGTTGGCGGAGATGATCCAGAAGGTCGAGATCAGCGTACCCAGCGCGACCATGCAGGTGGCGAGGAAATGCAGCTTGTCCGACACGCGTTTCCAGCCAAACAGCATCACCCCGAGGAAGGTCGCCTCGAGGAAGAACGCGGTCAGCACTTCGTAGCTCAGCAGCGGTCCGAGGATGTTGCCGGCGCGCGCGCTCAGCACCGCCCAGTTGGTGCCGAACTGGAAGCTCATGACGATGCCCGAGACCACGCCCATGCCGAACGACAGCGCGAAGATCTTCAGCCAGAAGAAATACAGGTCGCGCCAGAGGTCCTCGCGCGTGCGCAGCCAGCGCCATTCCAGGAACGCCAGCCAGTTCGCCAGGCCAATAGTGAATGCGGGAAACAGGATGTGGAACGAGATGACGAAGCCGAACTGGATTCGCGACAGGATCAACGCATCCACGCACCGTCTCCCGCGGCGCGCGGTGCGGCCGCTGTGCATATTGTGCACCGCACTCGGGATCCCGGCAAAAAGTGCATGCCGCGCGAGCATGACTTTGGCCCGATCCGCCGCTGCCCACGGGCTGTTAACCTGCGCCGTCCTTGTTCCCAGAGCTGATCCGATGCGCCGACTGCTGCCGCTCGCCGCCGTGCTGTTCCTGTCCACCGCCGCCGCGCAACCGGCAACACCACTCACGCTCGAACAGGTCATGGCCGATCCCGACTGGATCGGGTCGCCGGTCGAGGACGCGTGGTGGGCCTGGGACGGCCAGCGCGTGCAGTACCAGCTCAAGCGCGATGGCGCGACGATCCGCGACACCTGGCAGCAGGCGATCGACGGCGGTGTTGCGGTGAAGGTCGACGGCGCAGCACGCGCCGAACTCGACGCAGCGAATCCCGTCTACGACGCGCAGCGCACGCGCATGGCCTACGTGCGCAATGACGACGTATTCGTCCGCGACCTGCGCGGCGGCGCGCTCACCCAGATCACCCGCAGCAATGACAAGGAAACGCTGCCGCAGTGGAGCAATGACGGCGGCCTGGTGTGGCGCGTCGGCAACGACTGGTATCGCTGGACCCCGCGCGACGGCGTGCGCCAGGCTGCGATCGTCAAGGCCGAGAAGGATCCCGCCGCGGCGCCGAAAGCCGACGACCTGCGCGAGCGGCAGTTGCGCCTGATCGACACCTTGCGCGAGGACAAGGCGCGGCGCGAGGTCGCGCGCGCGCAGGAGGACGCCTGGCGCACGGCCGACCCGACACGCGCGCCGGCACCGGCATATCTGGGAGATGACGTCGCGATCGCCGACAGCGCGCTTTCGCCCGACGGCCGCTGGTTGCTGGTCGTCACCACCGCCAAGGGCGCGGACGCCGGCCAGGCCGGCAAGTTGCCGAAGTACGTCACCGGATCGGGCTACGAGGAATTCGAGGAAGCGCACACCCGCGTCGGCCGCAACGCGCCGCTGCCGCACAGGTTGTGGCTGGTCGATGTCGCCGCGGGCAAGGTGCGAGAGCTGAAATTCGACGCGTTGCCGGCCATCGCCAGCGATCCGCTCGCCGCGCTGCGCAAGGCCGCGGGCAAGGATCCGCTGAAGGGAAACCGCGACGTGCGCATCGAAACCGATGGCGACGGCACCGGTCCCACGATCCACTGGAGTCACGACAGCCGCAATGTCGCGGTGCTGGTGCGTGCGGTCGATAACAAGGATCGCTGGATCGCCACGGTGGACACCGCGAACGCGACGTTGCAGTCGCGCCACCATCTGCACGACGACGCCTGGATCAACTGGAACTCCAACGAGTTCGGCTGGCTGCCTGATGGCCGCACGCTGTGGTACCTGTCGGAGGAATCCGGCTGGGCGCAGCTGCACCTCGACGACAACGACCGCGCGCGGCCATTGACTTCCGGCAAGTGGGAAGCCTCGCAGCCGCAACTCGCCGCCGACGGCAGGACGTTCTTCTTCGTCTGCAACCGCGAACGGCCAGGTGTCTACGAGGTCTGCGCGGTCGACGCCAGCGGCGGCGCGGTACGCGAGGTCACCGCGCTCGACGGTGTCGAAAGTTTCGTGCCGTCGCCGGATGGCGCGAAGCTGCTGGTGCGCCATTCAGACAGCTACACGCCGCCGCAGCTGGCGGTGGTCGATGCCGATGGCGATGGCCTGGTGCAACTCACCGACACCCGCAAGCCGGCATTCAAGGCGATCGACTGGATCCAGCCGCAGACCGTACGGGTGCCCTCGAAGCACGGTGCCGGCAGCCTCTGGGGCAAGTTCTACGGCCCGAAGACCCGTGAGCCTGGCCGCAAATACCCGATCGTGATGTTCGTGCATGGCGCCGGCTACCTGCAGAACGTCAGCGACCGCTATCCGAACTACTTCCGCGAGCAGATGTTCCACAACCTGCTGGTGCAGCACGGCTACATCGTGCTCGACCTCGACTACCGCGCCTCCGCAGGTTACGGCCGCGACTGGCGCACCGCGATCTACCGCAACATGGGCCATCCGGAACTCGACGACTACCTCGACGGCCTCGACTGGATCGTCGCCAACCAGCAGGGCGACCGCGATCGCGCCGGCATCTACGGCGGCAGCTACGGCGGCTTCATGACCTTCATGGCGCTGTTCCGCGCACCGGGCGTGTTCAAGGCCGGCGCCGCGCTGCGTCCGGTGTCGGACTGGACCCAGTACAACCACGAGTACACGTCCGACATCCTCAACACGCCCGAGATCGATCCAGAGGCCTACAAGCTGTCCTCGCCGATCGAATACGCGGCCGGCCTGCAGGACCACCTGCTGATCGCGCACGGCATGATCGACGACAACGTGTTCTTCAAGGATTCGATCGACATGATCCAGAAGCTGATCGAGCTGCACAAGGACAAGTGGTCGATCGCGCCGTATCCGCTGGAGCGGCACGACTTCACGCATGCGGATGCGTGGTACGACGAGTACCGGCGGATCTACGAGTTGTTCGAGTCGACATTGAAATAAGCAGGTTGTCGTAGGGCGGGCCTTGGCCCGCCGCCCGGCAGTCGGAAACGGATCAGCGATGGCGCGTGCGATGGCGGGCCAAGGCCCGCCCTACAATGCCTGCATGACCGACTTCGACCGCGTCCGCGCTTATCTCACCGGCCTGCAGGACCGCATCTGCACGGCGCTGGAAGGCGTCGACGGCGGCGCGCGCTTTGGCGAGGACCACTGGACACGCGCCGAAGGCGGCGGCGGGCGCACGCGGATCCTGCGCGACGGCGCGGTGTTCGAGCAGGCCGGGGTCGGATTCTCCGATGTTTGCGGGACGAAGCTGCCGCCGTCGGCGAGCGCGGCGCGGCCGGAACTCGCGGGGGCGTCGTGGCGCGCAGTCGGCATGTCGCTGGTGCTGCATCCGCGCAATCCGTATGTGCCGACCACGCATGCGAACGTGCGCCACTTCCACGCCGTGCGCGACGGCGAGACGGTGGCGTGGTGGTTCGGCGGCGGCTTCGACCTGACCCCGTGCTATCCGTTCGACGCCGACGTGCTGCACTGGCACCGCACTGCGCGCGCGCTGTGCGAACCGTTCGGCGGCGAGGAGCGTTACGGCGCGCACAAGCGCTGGTGCGACGAGTACTTCCTTCTGAAGCATCGCGGCGAGACGCGCGGCGTCGGCGGCCTGTTCTTCGACGACCTGCATACGGAGTTCGAAAACGACTTCGGCTACCTGCGCGCGATCGGGGACAGTTTCCTCGATGCGTACCTGCCGATCGTCCAGCGTCGTCGCGACACGCCCTACGGCGAACGCGAACGCCAGTTCCAGCTGTACCGGCGCGGGCGCTACGTCGAGTTCAACCTGGTGTTCGACCGCGGCACCCTGTTCGGGCTGCAGTCGGGCGGCCGCACCGAATCGATCCTGATGAGCCTGCCGCCGCTGGTGCGCTGGGAATACGGCTTCGAGCCGGAATCCGGCAGCGCCGAGGCTCGACTGGCCGACTACCTCAAGCCTCACGACTGGTTGTCCGAACTAGTCTGACGCTGATCCCTCGGGCACGTTCGACGTTGGCTTGCCGCCGTCACTGTCGCGCGGCACGACACTGATGCCGCCGTTGGTTTCCAGCAGTGCGATACGTACGTCGGTCAGCGTCATCTGCCCGTTCTGCCGCAGCGCTTCGTTGAAGTCGTCCTCACTGACCAGTTCGCGCTTGAGCACGCTGCGGAACAGCTGACCGTCGCGCGCCAGTACCACTGGCACGCCTTCCACCAGCCGCTCGGCGCGCTGGCTGCGCGAGGTCACGTAGGCAGTGCACCAGTTCAAGGCGATCAGTGTCACCGCCAGCAGCAGCCCACCACCTAGCGAGGTGTCCTTGCCCAGCAGCGAGTTCTGTACCGCATTGCCCAGCAGCACGACCAGGAGCATGTCGAACGGCGTGAACTGGCCAATCGTGCGCTTGCCGGAGAGCCGGATCACCACCAGCAGCACCACGTACACCACAGTCGCGCGCAGCACGAATTCCCACCACGGCATCGCCAGCTCGAACAGATCGGACATCGTGGTTCTCCCTCGATGGAGCGTAGTGTCCCGGCACGGTCGCGGAAACGGAAGCACCGATTGCCCCGCCCATAAAAAAGCCCCGCGAGCCAGGGGGAGGGCTAGCGGGGCCGGGGAACGGACCCTGGGGAGGGGTATCCGTTCCGCGATCACTCCAGGGGAGGGAGAGATCTGCGACAGACCTTGCATCTGTCGCGAGCTATATGATCACCCCGGACATGGATAGTTCGTGAAGATTCAGGTTAAAAAACTGTTGGATTCAGTAATGATTCATGCCTTTTTTCGCGCGGCGTCGCGCAGCGCCCAGCCGGAAGCAATGGTCCGGCATGCAGTCCGCGGGGCACATCTCGTTTCCCGGATTCGCGCTCGAGATGGCGACCCCACCGGCCCGGGCTGCATACGTATTCAGCCGGAGCGGGCGAAGGCAACGGGGCAGAATCGCAACGGATCGCAGCATCGGGGAGCGCGATGAGCAAGGTGGACATGGCCAATCAACTTGAGCAACACGCCACGGCGCGCGTGGTGTGGATTTCCGCAGCGGCGGCATTGGGCGGCTTCCTGTTCGGTTTCGACACGGCGGTCATCAATGGCGCGGTCAACGCGATCCGCAGCGGCTTCGGGCTCAATGCCGGCTGGACCGGTTTCGCGGTGTCGTGCGCCCTGCTGGGCTCGGCCCTCGGCGCGTGGTACGCCGGCCCGTTGGCGGACCGCTGGGGGCGCGTGCG
>JBDSFV010000101.1:0-8886 GCA_039919355.1 Luteimonas sp.
GTGCCGGCGCCGGATGCGCGGGGACCAGCACCATCTCCACGCCATCGACGTAGACCGCATCACCGACGCGCAACATCGCCATGCGCCGCACCGGACGGCCATTGACGTGCACGCCGTGGGCGTCGCCGTCCACCGTCAGCCAGACGCCGCGTCGATCGACGCAGAAGCGCACCATCGCCGGCTGTGCATCGCCGACCAGGCCGATCACCTCCTCGCCTCCGGCGCTGCGGCCGATGCCATGCACGCCCGCACCGAGCGGCAGCTCGGCGGTGTTGGTCCCGGGGAATCGCAACTTGATCTCGTCCACGCCGCGCCAATCTAGCAGATGCGCGATCTTTCCCGCGATGCCGCCGCGACGCTTGGATGCCAGCCACGACGCCCGCACAATGGCGACTCCGCCGTCAGCGCGCGCCGCCGCGCAGGAAGCCGCGCATGTCCGCCATCGAGATTCGCCACGCCCATTCGCTGCCGCCCGCGAAGGCGCGCAAGGCGGTCGAGGAAGTCGCCGTGAAACTGGCCGAGCGCTTCGGCATGGACTATCGCTGGGAAGGCGACGTGCTGCATTTCAACCGCTCGGGAGTCGATGGACACATCGCGCTGGAACCCAGGCAGTTGCACGTGACAGCCAAGCTCGGCTTCCTGCTCACCGCGATGAAAGGTCCGATCGAGCACGAGATCCGGCGCGTCCTCGACCAGCGCTTCGGCTAGTCGACGGCAAACGGATCCGGATCGTCGGCGAACAGGCGCCGCGCGATCTCGTGTTCGTTGCGCTGGATCTCATTGAGGAATTCGCCGACGTCGCCCAGCGTGGCGAACGCGGCGAATCCGCGCTCGAGGAACCCCTGCAACTCGCCGAGCCCGGCCGCTTTCGCCGGTGTCCGCGACAGCTTCAGCAGCACACCGATGCCGGGCTTGCGCACCGCGTCGGCAAGACCGTTGCCGACACGGCCGATCAGCTTGACCTGCCACGCGCGCAACCGCGGCAATCCGACATCCCGATAAGCCTGCGCATACAGCGGAGCGTCCAGTCGTTTGCGTCGCGGCGCGAGGGTTTCCAGCGCCGCGGCCATGCGCAGGTCGAAGGCCTGGGTCAGCGCACCGAGTTCGATGCCATCGGCCACCGTGTCCTGCAACGATGCCGGCAGCAGGCCCTGCATCAGCGGCAGCACCCGCGCGAGGTCGGCGTCGCGGCGGCTGAAATCGTGGTCGCCGTAGACGTCGGTGAGGAAGAAGCGCGCCGCGGGCTGCAGTCGCGGATCCTCGAGGAAACGCTGGAAGCCGGCCTCCAGCCGCTGCGCCTGCCAGTCCCTGAGACGCGGCAGCCAGGGCAGCCGATTACGCGGCTCCAGCGTCGGATCATGCAGGGCGCGGTGGCAGGCCAGGCGACGTTGCAGGCGGCTGGGCGGTTCCGGACGACGCGGCATCGCCGCATCATCGGGACTGTATCGGGGAGCTGCAACCGGGCATGGCGCCTCGGCTACACTCGCCGCTTCACCGCAGTCCGGGTCGCCATGCTGTCACTCCACCCTGCCCGGCAACGGGCCGGCGGCACGAACGGCCACGAGCCGCGCATCGGCCTGGCGATCGCCGGCGGCGGGCCGATCGGCGCGATGTACGAACTCGGCGCGCTGCGCGCGCTCGATGAAGCCTGCGACGGCCTGGACCTCACCCGCCTGGACTGCTACGTCGGCGTCAGTTCCGGCGCCTTCCTCGCCGCCGGGCTCGCCAACCGGATGAGCACGGCGCAGATGTGCCGCATCTTCATCACCGGCGACAGCGACGACGTGCGTTTCCGCCCGGAAACCTTCCTGCGCCCGGCGCTGATGGAATACGCGCGCCGCATCGCCTCGCTGCCGAAAATCGCGGCGGGGCTGGCGCGCGACCTGGTGCGCGGGCGCGGCGATTCGCGCTGGTCGGACCTGGTCACCCGCGTCGGCGGGCTGGTGCCGACCGGCCTGTTCGACAACGTCGCGGTCGAGCGCTTCCTGCGCGAGGTGTTCACCCGCCGCGGCCGCAGCAACGACTTCCGCGAACTCGATCGTCCACTGTACGTGATCGCGGTCGACCTCGACAGCGGCGAGACGGTGCGCTTCGGTGGTGCCGGCTGGGATGATGTGCCGATCTCGCGCGCGGTCCAGGCCAGCGCCGCGCTGCCCGGCCTGTATCCGCCGGTGGAACTGCGCGGCCGCCATTTCGTCGACGGCGCACTGCGGCGCACGATGCATGCCTCGGTGGTGCTGGAAAGCGAGGTCGACCTGATGATCGGCATCAACCCGCTGGTGCCGTTCAATGCCGGCGGCACGCGCCGCGGCAACACCGGTGGAGGCGACGGCATCGAACGCCGCATCGCCGGGGGCGGCCTGCCAGCGGTGCTGTCGCAGACCTTCCGCACCCTGCTGCAGTCGCGCATGCAGGTCGGGCTGGCGCGCTACGCGCAGCAGTATCCCGACATCGACCAGATGGTGTTCGAGCCCAACGCCGCCGACGGCGAACTGTTCTACACCAACGTGTTCAGCTTCGCAGCGCGGCGCCGGGTCTGCGACCTGGCCTACCGCAACACGCTCGCCGACCTGCGCACGCGCGCGGACACGTTGCGACCGCTGCTGGCCGCGCACGGGATCAGCCTGCGTGATACGGTCCTTGCCGATGAATCACGTTCGATCCTCGACGGTCTCCCGCGTCCGCCGCGCAACAGCGACACCACCGCACGCCTGCAACGTGCGCTCGACGACACCGAGCATCTGCTTGTGAGCCGCAAGTCGCACCGTCGCGCGGCACATTGACGTATTGCCACGCTTCGCCGTGGTGTGATTGCTCTAGACTGCGGCGCGATCCTGCGACCCGGTCCCCCGCCACGTCGGAGAAACGCATGGCCAAGTTCAAGCAATCCGCGAAGAAAACCCCAGCCAGGGGCGGCACTGCCGGCAAACCCGGCGTGCAGGACCAGGCCGAGCGCCTGTCGAA
Organism: Luteimonas sp.; assembly: GCA_039919355.1. GTDB lineage: Bacteria > Pseudomonadota > Gammaproteobacteria > Xanthomonadales > Xanthomonadaceae > Cognatiluteimonas. Next base: position 2,965 of record JBDSFV010000101.1, read on the forward strand.
GACCCTGAGCGAGTCGGCGCAACAGATCTGGCTGGCCGGCGTCGGCGCGTTCGGACGCGCCCAGGCCGAAGGCACCAAGCTGTTCGAGGCACTGGTGAAGGAAGGCCTGACGCTGGAGCAGACCGCGCGCAAGTTCGCCGGCGGCCGCGCCGATGTCGTGCGCGACGCGGTCGAGAATCGCGTCGGCCAGGCACGCGAGCGTGCTGCCGACACCTGGGACCGGCTGGAAAAGGTGTTCGAGGATCGCGTACAGCGCGCGCTGCTCAAACTCGGCGTGCCGGGTCGCGAGGACCTCGCCGACCTGAGTGCACGGGTCGCGACCCTGACAGCCGAATTGCGTCGCCAGAACGGCGCCGCCGCCGTGCGCAAGGCCCAGGCAAAACGCGCCGCTCCGCGCACGGCAAGCCCGGCCGCGAAGAAGGTCGCCAAATCCGCGACGAGACGCCCGCGAGCTTCCTTAATCGCCCCGGATAGCGCCGAGCGCTGCCCTTTCCACGCCCGCCAGTCCGCACTTCGACCGTATGCTCCCTCCCCTTGCGGTTCCGGACTGGCGGGCTTCTTCCTGTGTGACCCGCGCCAAGGCCCGCACAACGCGGCGCCGACTTCGAATACCGCTGAGGCTCGCGATCGACACACAACCCCGACCGGTTTCGACTATCCTTCCGCACGCATTGCAGGCAGGAGATGGACGTGGCGGCATGGACCGGCTGGCTGATCCCGATTGCGGTGTTCCTGCTGCTCGGGTTCGCGGCATCGTTCTACCTGCACAGGATCCGCCTGCCACGAGATGAAGCGGCGGCCGGTGTCACCGCACTCGCCGGCATGCGCTGGCGCGACTTCATCCATCTGGTCCTCGCGGCGCTGAACAAACGCGGCTATGAACGGATCTTCGATCCGGACGCAGCTGGTGACGAAGGCGAGTACCTGCTGGAGCGCAACGGCCAGCGCTGGCTGCTGTCCTCCAAGCACGGAGCGGCCTATGTGCTCGGTTCGACCGCGATCGCCGAGTTCGCCAACGCCATCCGCATGAGGGGCGCCGCCGGCGGACTGCTGGTCACGCCCGGGCAGTTTGCCCCGGAAGCCGTGCCGCTGGCCGCGGCACAGCGGATCGAACTGCTCGATGGTCCGAAGCTGTGGCCCCAACTGCGACCGCTGCTGCCCGAGCACCAGCGCGCCGTGGTGTCGGCGCCAGCGCAGGCCCAGGCGCGTCGCCACGTGCTGCTGGCCTGGGGAGGTGCACTGGTGGTCGGCGCTTTGCTGTTCACACTGAGCGACCTTGGCTCGACGGATTCCGCCACGGCGACGACACCCGTCGCCCCACCTACCAAGCCCAATGCCGCCGCGAGGGCCCCCGCGCCCGCAGCGGTGGCCGAGACCTCTTCGCCGGCACCGACCGATCCGGCGCAGCTCGAACAACGCCGCAGGGAAGTGGCCCGCGCGATCTCGACATTGTCGACGGTCCACCGCGCCGTGTGGTCGACCCAATCGACCCTGCTGGTGTACCTGGCCGACGAACTGGCCGACCCGATGCCGGACATCTGCCCGCTGCTGGTGCGCTACGAGGAGCTCGGCGCGTCGCGGGTACAACTGCAGCCACCGCAAGGCAGCACGCGGCCGGTACGGTTCGTGCAGTGCCGGGCGTATTGAGCTCCGGGAGCGCTGGCTGGTTAATCGGCTCGAAGCAGGCGATCGCGTTGCCGTCCATGGCAACTACCGTTCGGGATCCATGCCTCGCCAAAAACAACGCATTTGTTGCCGATAGGGCAACCCATGAGCGCGTCGCTTTTCACCAGTGCACGCCGCGCATCAGAGTGGCGAAGGCGATCTGCTCGTTACTGGGTTGCGACTCGCCCTTGAGCGCTTTCTTGTCGCCCTTGGCGGCAGCCGAGTCCGGGAACAGCTCGAACGCGGTATTCATGATCACCTCGTAGGCCTTCGGCGCGAGCGCGTTGATCAGCGCCGAGAAGATACCCAGGCGCGTGGCGATGCGGCTCGGCCGTTCGATGATGCCCTTCACCACCAGGTCGGCGGCCTCGTCCGGCGTCAGGGTCGGGACGCTGTCGTACATCCTGGTCGGCGCGATCATCGGCGTCTTCACCAGCGGCATGTTGATAGTGGTGAAGGCGATGCCCTTGCCCGACAGCTCGCCCTGCGCGCAGCGGCTGAACGCATCCAGCGCCGCCTTCGAGGCGACGTAGGCCGAGAACCGCGGCGAGCTGGCGAGCACGCCGATGGAACTGATGTTGATGATGTGGCCCTTGCGGCGCGCCGTCATCGACGGCATGAAGCCCATGATCAGGCGCAGGCTGCCGAAGTAGTTGAGCTGCATGGTGCGCTCGAAGTCGTGGAAACGATCGTAGCTGAGCTCGATCGAACGGCGGATCGAACGGCCGGCATTGTTGACCAGCACGTCGACGTGGCCGTGTTCGTCCAGGATCGCCTTGACCAGCCGGTTGCAGTCGGCCATCTCGGCGAGGTCGGCGGTGTAGGCGAACACCTTGCCGCCTTCCTTCTTCATCGCGTCGCGCGCCTTGAACAGGTCCTCCTCGCCGCGCGCGACGATGATGGTGGTCGCGCCCGCCGCCGCGACCTTCTGCGCGGTGGCCAGGCCGATGCCGGACGAGCCGCCGGTGATCACCACCACCTTGCCCCGCACCTTGCCCTTGAGGGTATGGTCGATGAACAGATCCGGGTCGAGGTGACGTTCCCAGTAGTCCCACAGCCGCCAGGCGTACTCATCGAGCTTCGGCACGGCGATGCCGCTGCCTTTCAGCGCACGCTCGGTCTCGCGATTGTCGAAGCGCGTGGGATAGGTGATGAATTTAAGCGTGGACTTCGGAATCCTGAAATCGCGCAGCAGCATGCCGATGAAGCGCCGCATCGGCGGCAGGTTGCCGACCGCCATGCGGATGCCGCCAGGCACGAACGCGAACATGCGCGCGTCGATGCGCATCGTCATCTCCGGCGCATGGCCGGCGCGGGCGAAGGTGTTGAGCACCTCGCCGACGCGTTGCGGTTCCGGGTCGGTGAGGTGGAAGGTGTGTCCGTCGAGCTTCGGCCTGTGTGCGATGTGGTCCATCGCATCGGCGACGAAGTCCACCGGCACGATGTTGATCCGGCCGCCCTCGATGCCGAGCGTCGGCATCCACGGCGGCAGCATCTCGCGCAGCTTCTTGAGGAAAGTGAAGAAGTAGTACGGGCCGTCGATCTTGTCCATCTCGCCGGTCTGTGAATGGCCCACGACCATGCCGGGGCGGTAGATGCGCCATTTGATCCGTTTCTCGTTGCGGACCAACCCCTCGGAATCGTGCTTGGTGCGCAGGTAGGGATCGTCGAGACCCTCGGCCTCGTCGAACATGTCCTCGCGGAAGATGCCCGGATACAGGCCGGCGGCGGCGATCGAGCTGGCGTGGTGGAAGCAGCCGGCACCGATCGCCGCAGCCAGGTCGAGCGCGTGCTGCGTGCCCCCAACGTTGGCGACACGCTGCGACTCCGCGCTGGCTGCCATGTCGTAGATCGCGGCGAGGTGGAAGAAATGCCGGACCTTGCCGTCGAGTGCACGAACCTGCGCCGCGCCCAGTCCGCACTTCGGCTGGGTCATGTCACCGACCACCGGGACGATCCGATTCATGTCCCAGCCCATCTTCCTGGCGGTGGCCTCGAGCTTCTTCTGCGAATCCTTGCGCACCAGCACATGGATCGTGCCCTTGCGCCTGAGCAGGTTGCCGACCAGGAAACGGCCGATGAAGCCGGTCGCGCCGGTGACGAAATAGCTCATGGGTCGGGCTCCTGTTCGCTGGGCCGGCGTGGTGACAACGGCATGCGCCTACGGTGCCAGAGCGCGTGCGTCACCACAATTCTCCGGCGTATTGACCGTCTCCGGGACGCGTGGTGTGATGCCGCCCTCCCACCGGAGTCCATCGTCATGTCCGATCTGCAAAGCCGCTTCGAACAGGCCGCCAAGGACATCCAGTCCCTGCCCGAACGCCCGGACAACGACACCCTGCTGCGCCTGTATGCGCTGTACAAGCAGGCCTCCGAGGGCGATGTCAGCGGGCCCAAGCCCGGTTTCTTCGACTTCGTCGGCACCGCCAAGTACGAGGCCTGGGCCAAGCTCAAGGGCACTGCGGCAGACGACGCGAAGCAGAAATACGTCGATCTGGTGAAGAAACTGACGGCCTGAGTCGCGACTCGTGGCGCGGCAGACCCGCCAGCGCATCCTCGACTGCTCGCTTGCGATGTTCAACGCGCAGGGCGAGCCGAACGTCACCACCAACCACATCGCCGACGAGCTGGAGATCAGCCCCGGCAACCTGTACTACCACTTCCGCAACAAGGACGACATCATCGAGAACCTCTTCGGCAAGTACGAAGAGCGCATCGATGCCGCCTTGGCCGCCCCCAACGGCCGCCTGCCCGGGCTTGAGGACGTGTGGCTGCAGCTGCACCTGGTATTCGAGTGCATCTGGGACTACCGCTTCCTGTATCGCGACCTGGTCGACATCCTCAGCCGCAACCGCCGCCTGCGCATCCGTTTCGCGCGCATCCTCAGGCGTGCCGACGAACAGGCCCATGCCGTGATGCGCGGCCTGTTGCAGGCCGGCGTCATGCGTGCCTCGGCTACGGAGCTCGACGCCGCCGCCACCAACGTGCTGGTGATCTCGACCTTCTGGATGAACTACGCCGCCGCCCGCGGCGACAAGGACGAGCAGGCCTCGATCCGCGCCGGCATCGTCCAGGTGATGATGCTGCTGGCGCCGTTCCTGCGCGACGCCGAGCGCGTGCACCTCAACACACTCACCCGCGCCTACATCGACTGAAAGGACTGGACGATGGCCGCCAAATCCAGCTGGGCCGCATTCCCGCACGATGCCAAGGGCTTCGCCTATGCCGGCGACACGCTGAAGAAAACCTGGCCAAAGCTGCACGCCGGCGACTGCGAGCCCTGGCCCGATGCGAAGCATGCAGCTGTCCTGTTGAAAGCCGCAGGCAAGGCCGCGCCGAAACTCGACGCCGAAACGCTGGCGACCGCGCTGCAGGACGCCTGGCACGCGTTCCATCGCGGCGATTTCAAGGCTGCACATGATGCCGGCGAAACACTCGGGCCGATCGGTGCATCGGTGGCGGTCAAGGCGCTCGGCATCCATGCGACCTACCTCGTCGACGACGACGCTGAAAAGCTCAGGCGCTTCGAGCAGGCGGCCAGGCTCGCCGAGGCCGCAGTCAAGGCGCTGCCGGACGAGGCCAACAGCCACTACCGCCACGCCTTCGCGCTCGGCCGCTACAGCCAGGGCCTGTCGATCGCCAAGGCGCTGAAGCAGGGCATCGCCAGCAAGGTGCGCGAGTCTCTCCACGCCGCGCTCGAACTCGCGCCAAAACATGCCGAGGCGCACACCGCGCTGGCGCTGTACCACGCCGAGATCATCGGCAAGATCGGCGCGATGATCGGCGGCCTCACCTATGGCGCCAAGGCATCCGAGGCCGAATCGCACATCAAGACCGCGCTCAAGCTGACCCCGGATTCCCCGATTGCCCACATCGAGCACGGCAACGTACTGATGCTGCTGTACGGCGACAAGCAGGAAGACGCCGCCGCCGCGGCCTACGAGAAGGCCGCCAGGCTGAAGCCGAACGACGCGATGGAGGCGCTGGATGCGGCCTATGCCCGCTCCCAGCTGGAATAAGTGCCTGTAGATCGGCTTGTCCGCCCCCAACCGAGCCCGTAAACTACGCGGCCCCGGGCGGTTAGCTCAGCGGTAGAGCATTGCCTTCACACGGCAAGGGTCGCAGGTTCGAACCCTGCACCGCCCACCAGTTGCAGCAGAGGCCGGCGCCAGCCGGCCTTCGTGTTTGCGGAGGACGGGCGCAATGACGAATGCCACCAGGCTCTACCACAACCCGCGCTGCTCCAGGTCGCGCGGC
>JBDSFV010000102.1:0-6712 GCA_039919355.1 Luteimonas sp.
CATCACCCAGCAGTTGACCAGGCCCATCTCGCCGCGGACCTTGCGCACGGCGCGGCACTCCAGCGCGAAGGCATCCTTGAACGACGGGTCGACGTAGCGGCTCGCGCCACGGAAGCCGATCATGGGATTCTCTTCGCGCGGCTCGTAACGGGCACCGCCGATGAGGTTGGCGTACTCGTTGGACTTGAAATCGGACAGCCGCACGATCACCGGAGCGGGGGCGACCGATGCAGTGATGGTTGCGATGCCTTCGGCAAGGCGATCGACGTAGAAATCGACGGGGCTGGCGTAACCGGCCATCCGGGCATCGATCTTCTGTCTTGTCGCCGGATCCTGCCGGTCGTATTCGAGCAGCGCCTTGGGATGCACCCCGATATGGCTGGCGATGATCATCTCCAGTCGCGCAAGACCGATGCCCGCATTGGGGAGCATGCCGAAGTCGAATGCGCGATCCGGGTTGGCGACGTTCATCATGATCTTGAGCGGCGCCGGCGGCATGTTGTCGAGGTCGGTGGTGGTGCGTTCGAAGGGCAGGGCACCGGCATAGATGAAGCCGGTGTCGCCTTCGGCGCAGCTGATCGTGACGAGGGCGCCGTCATGGATGGTGTTCAACCCGTTGCCGGTGCCGACCACGGCGGGAACACCGAGTTCGCGCGCGATGATCGCGGCGTGGCAGGTACGGCCGCCGCGGTTGGTGACGATCGCCGCGGCGCGCTTCATCACCGGTTCCCAGTCGGGATCGGTCATGTCGGCGACCAGCACGTCGCCGGGCTGCACGCGCGCCATGTCGGCGAGGCTGCGCACGACGCGCGCCGTTCCGCTGCCGATCTTCTGGCCGATCGCGCGGCCCTCGGCGATGACGTCGCCGCGCTGCTGCAGCGTGTAGCGTTCTATCTGGGTGGCGTGGCCGCGCGACTTCACCGTTTCCGGGCGTGCCTGCACGATGAAGAGCTTGCCGCTGACGCCGTCCTTGGCCCACTCGATGTCCATCGGGCGGCCGTAATGCTGTTCGATCACCAGTGCCTGCTTTGCCAGTTCGTGCACGTCGGCATCGGAGATCGAGAACTTGCCGCGCAGTTCGGCCGGCGTCTCCTCGTTGCGCACACGCTCGCCCGGCGTGGATGAATACACCATGCGGATCTGCTTGGCGCCGAGCGAGCGGCGCAGGATCGCCGGTTTGCCCTGGCGCAGGGTCGGCTTGTAGACGTAGAACTCGTCCGGGTTGACCGCGCCCTGCACGACGTTCTCGCCGAGGCCGTAACTGGCGGTGATGAACACCACGTCGCGGAAACCGGACTCGGTGTCGAGGGTGAACAGCACGCCGGCAGATCCGACGTCCGATCGCACCATCAGCTGCACGCCGGCAGACAGGAACACGTCCTCGTGCTTGAAGCCATGGTGCACGCGATAAGCGATGGCGCGGTCGTTGTAGAGGCTGGCGAACACCTCCTTGACCTTGTGCACCACGTCGTCGGCACCGGTGACGTTGAGGAAGGTTTCCTGCTGGCCGGCGAAGGAAGCGTCGGGCAGGTCTTCGGCGGTCGCCGAGGAACGCACGGCCACCGCGACGTCATGTTGACTTGAGGCCGCACCGCCGTTGTCGGCGCAGAGCTTGTGGTAGGCCGCGCGGATGTCGCGATCGAGATCCGGCTGCAACGGCGCATCGATCACCCAGCCGCGGATCTCGGCGCCGGCCGCAGCCAGCGCCGGGACATCCTCGACATCGAGCGTCGCCAGCTTGTCGAAGATGCGCTGGTGCAGGGTGTTGTGGGCGATGAACGCCTGGAACGCATCCGCAGTGGTCGCGTAACCGCCCGGCACCGAGACTCCGAGCCCCGCGAGCTGCCCGATCATCTCCCCGAGCGAGGAATTCTTGCCGCCCACCTGGGCGAGGTCGGTCAGGCGCAGGTCGTGCAGCCACAGGATGTTGGCGCTCAAGGCGGGTACTCCGAAGTTCGGTCCATCGAGACGGGGAATCCCCATCGAAACAGGGGGAGGACCGGACAGGCGCCGGTCGAAGCGTTTATTTTAGCAACCCAGCCCGTCGCGGCGCTCGCCGCACCATATGGAGTTCGATGCGCATGACCGCAACGCGTCCCGTGTTCTATGTCTCCGACGGCACCGGCATCACCGCCGAGACCATCGGCCACAGCCTGCTGACTCAGTTCGCCGGCACGCATTTCGTCACCAACCGGATTCCGTTCGTCGATACGGCCGAAAAGGCGCGGGACGCCGCAGAGGAGATCCGCCGGGCCGGCGCGGAGCACGGCTTGCGGCCGATCGTGGTGAATTCGAGCGTCGATCCGGAATTGAACTCGCTGCTGGCCGCGAGTGGCGCGCTGATGCTGGACGTGTTCGCGCCGTTCATCGAACCGCTGGAACTCGAGCTCGGCACCCCGCGCCAGTCGCGCGTCGGGCAGGCGCACGGGATCGTCGACTTCGAGAGCTACCACCGTCGCATCAATGCGATGAACTATGCGCTGACCCACGACGACGGCATCAGCCTGGATTACACCGAAGCCGACCTGATCCTGGTCGGCGTGTCGCGCGCGGGCAAGACCCCGACCTGCGTGTACCTGGCACTGCACCATGGTGTGCGCGCCGCCAATTATCCGTTGACCGAGGGAGACCTCGACTCGGACCGGCTGCCGGCGAAGCTGCGGCCGTATCGCACCAAGCTGTTCGGATTGACGATCGAGCCGGTGCGCCTGCAACAGATCCGCCAGGAGCGGCGGCCGAATTCGCGCTACGCACAACTGGACACCTGCAGGCGCGAAGTCGCGGCAGCCGAGTCGCTGTTGCGCACCGAGCGAATTCCGATGCTGAGCACCACGCATGCATCGATCGAGGAAATCTCCAGCCGCGTGCTGGAAGAGCTCGGGCTCAACCGGGAAATGTTCTAGGGGGCGGTTCTGAAGCACCGGGCCGGGCCGCGCGGCGGGACGACACGCCGCGGAGAACTGTTACGTTAGGCCTGCAACGGCGTTTCGTCAATGCTGCCGGATGCGGTTTTTCGCGTGTAGCATCGGGTCATGTCCCAGGTCCTGTCCCGCGTCGCATGCATTCCCCGGCTCAGCCGTTTTGGCTGGCTGATGGGGCTGTATGCGGAAAATTTCAACCGGCTGACGCGGTTGTTCGAGCCGGCGGATCTCGCGCCCGGTGCCTATCTCTCCTGCATCGATGACGGCCTCGACCTGCGGATCGACGTACTCGGGCAACATCCGTACACCACCCAGTTGCGCATGACCTATACGCTGCAGGATCCGTTGACCGGCGAGCCGGATCCCTCGGCGTTCCTGCGCCTGTACAGCGACGCGCGCCAGGTCGAGGCCACGCATTGCTACGTCGGTCGGCGCTGGCAGGACGTGATCGGCATGTATCCACCGCCGGCCAAGGTGCTCGACCACCGCATGCGCATGAACACCTTCCTCGGCAAGTGGCTTGAGTACCTCGCCGAACGTGGGCACGGGGTGGCGACGCTGCATGTCGCGAGCGAAGCCACTGCCTGAATCAACGTTGCGCAAAGAAAAGGGCCCGCAAAAGCGGGCCGTTGGTCATGGCGTCCCCACGGGGATTCGAACCCCGGTCGCTACCGTGAAAGGGTAATGTCCTAGGCCTCTAGACGATGGGGACGTGTTGCGTGCCAGCGTTGCGAACTTGGTGGAGCCAGCCGGGATCGAACCGGCGACCTCTACAATGCCATTGTAGCGCTCTCCCAGCTGAGCTATGGCCCCACGCGCTGGAAAGTCAGAAAGTTTAGCGGGCAGTCTCGTGCAGCGTCAAGCCGTCGGCGGCGAATCTTCGACAACCGCTTCGCAAGGCAGGCCGATTCGCACCCGACGCTGCCCTGCATCCTCGTCGATGGTCCAGCCGATCTGCGCGGCGAGACGGCCGATCAGGGTCATGCCGAGGCCACGGTCGCTGGTGGTGGTGGTGGCAGGCATCGCCGTCGTCGCGACGGCCGTATCGGTGTCGGCGCATTGCAGTGAGATCACGGCATGGCCGAGTTCGACCCGGAGCGTTCCACGTGTTTCCGGCGGTAGCAGCCGCCGGACGATGCCGAGCAGCACCAGTTCCGCTTCGCGCGTCGGCAAGCGACAGGCGCCGGGATCGCCGTCGATGGCCAGGTGCAGCGAGCCATCGCGGATGGCGTCGAACGTGCCGAGGCATTGCGCGATCCAGTCCCGCAGATTTACCGTTTCGCTCGCGCCGACACGCCTTCGCGCCACGCCGAGCAGGGCATCGAGCAGTTCCGACAATTGCCGCATGCCGCGATCCAGCCGTTGCAGCCGTGGCTGCCACACCGGGACATCGACGCTGTCTTCGAGCAGCAGTTCTGCGGCTCCGCGGACCACGGCAATGGGCGTGCGCAATTCGTGGCTGGCGTCGGCAAAGAAGGCGCGCTCCGCGTCCTCGGCGGCAACCAGTCGTGCCTGGTAGTCATCGATCGCCTGGCCTAGTCGGCCGAGTTCGTCACGCGGCAGGCCGGCAGCCAGTGCGGTGCGCGTCGGCGATGTCGACAAGCCGTCGACGGCATCCGCCAGCCGCCGCACCGGGCGCACGACGCTGCCGGACAGTAGCCAGCCGAGCCACGCGCTGACCAGCGTCCCGAGCACGACCACGGCAATCAGGATCCAGTCCACGTGCAATTCGAGGCGTTCGATGTCCTGCAGGTCGAGGGTGAAGTACAGGCGCCCGACCTGGGTGTCGAACACCGCCATGTGCAGGCCTTCCTCATCGTCCCGCTCGGATTCGTGGATGCCTGGCGGCAACGCGGCCAGCGCGTCGGGGACATCACCGGAGCCGTCCTTGCGGCGTATGTAGCCGCTCAGCCTGCTGCTGCGCGGCAACATCGTGTCGGGCTCGTCGCGCAGGCGCGCGGCGTAGTCCTCGGCCTGGCTGTGCATGATCTCGTCGACCAGCACGTGTTCGTAGTCCTCGGCGATGAAGGTCACCGTTGCGGCGAACAGCAGGCTCATCACCAGCCCGAGCAGGATGTACAGCAGCGTGACCCGGATTCGCAGCGGCAATGCCTCACGCATCGTCGCCTGCCAGTCGGTAACCGATACCGCGCACGGTCTGGATCATGCTGCCCCCGAATGGCTTGTCGATCAGCGCACGCAGGTCGTAGACATGGGTATGCAATGCACGCGCGTCGCCGTCGTGCTGTGGCCAGACGTGTTCGAGCAGCGCCTGTTGCACTACCACGCCGGGCGAACGCCGCATGAGCAACTCCAGGAGCGCCGCCTGGGCGCGGGTCAGCGGGATCGAGCGTCCGCCGCGGGTGGCGATCATCGAGCCCGGATCGAAGCGCAGCCCGCCGACGACCAGCGGCGCTTCCGCATCGGGCAGGGCGCGGCGGTGCAGGGCGCGAATGCGCACTTCCAGTTCCTTCAGCTCGAATGGCTTGACCATGTAGTCGTCGGCGCCCTCGGCGAAGCCCTTGAGCTTGTCGTCGAGCGTGTCACGCGCGGTCAACATCAATACCGGCGTGCCGCGACCGGCTTCGCGCATGCGGCGGCACAGGTCGAGGCCGTCGATCCGCGGCAGGCCGAGGTCGAGCACGATCACGTCGAAGCGGCCGCGCAGCGCGTGCATCAGGCCGGTCGCGCCGTCCGCCGCGTGGTCGACCTCGTAGCCGCGACGCTCGAGGAAGTCCCAGATGTTGGCGGCAATGTCGTGCTGGTCTTCGACGATCAGCACTTTCGGGGTCGGCGTCATGTCGTCCGGCAGGGTAAAGGGCGCGATTCCGACGCGGGTTAACGCGCGCCTGAGATTCGCCTGAGAACAGCTTACAGCGTGCCCGCCAAGCTGCATGCCAGCGCGTCACTGCGCATCGTCCTCCATGGATTCATCGCATGCCGCTGCGCCCGATCGTCCCGCGTTACCGCCCGCTCGCCTGGCTGCTGGCGGTCTACCTCGCGGTGTCGACGCTGACCCGGCTCGCGTTGCTGGTCACCGCAGGCCGCGGTGTACCGGCCAGTGCAGGGCATTGGCTGTCGGTATTCGGTATCGGGCTCGGCTACGACCTGTTGACCTTCGTCTATTTCGCCTGGCCGCTGGTGCTGCTGCTGTGGTTGCTGCCGAGGCGCTGGTTCGCGGCGCGGCCCGGGTGCTGGTCGGTGACGGCGCTGGGCTGGGTGCTGGTCGCAATCTGCCTGTTTGTCGCGGTGGCGGAATGGACCTTCTGGGAAGAGTTCCAGACGCGTTTCAATTTCATCGCGGTCGACTATCTAGTCTACACCACCGAGGTCATCGGTAACATCCGCGAGTCCTATCCGGTGCCCGCAATCCTCACGGTGCTATGCCTGCTGGCAACCGCCGTGTGCTGGTTCGGCCGGCGCTGGCTGCTGCCGCAGGCTGGCGATGGCATGCCGTTCCGCCGTCGTGGCCTGGTCACGCTCGGCTGGCTGGCCGTCAGCGTGCTGGGCACATGGTTGGTCAGCGGCGACATCAAGGACCGCTCCGACAACGAATACGTCAACGAACTCGCCGGCAACGGCATCTACCAGTTCTTCGCGGCCTACCGCAGCGCCGGGATCGATTACGACCGGTTCTACCGCAGCGAGCCGACCCGGGAAGCATTCATCGGACTGCGACCGCTGCTGAAGACGCCGGATTCGGTGTTCGCCAACGATGATCCACTCGACATCACTCGCCGGATCACCGCACAACGGCCACAGCGGCGGCTCAACGTGGTGCTGATCAGCGT